>JAQGLR010000466.1 GCA_028292765.1 Massilia sp.
CACCGCGCCAACGCGCCTTACCGTGGCCGCCAGGTGGCGGCCAAGATGCGCGAACTGATCCCGCGCCAGATGTTCGACGTCGCGATCCAGGCCGCGATCGGCGCCACCATCATCTCGCGCGAAAACGTCAAGGCGCTGCGCAAGAACGTGCTGGCGAAGTGCTATGGCGGCGACATCAGCCGTAAGAAGAAACTGCTTGAAAAACAAAAAGCCGGTAAAAAACGGATGAAGCAAGTGGGCTCGGTGGAAATTCCACAGGAAGCCTTCCTCGCCATCCTCCAAGTGGAAGACAAATAACATATGCAATCAATCCTGGCGAATTTTGCGCTCATTTTGCTCGTGCTCATGGTGATCACGGGTGCCATCTGGTTCTGGGACGTCTTTGTCCTGTCCAAACAACGCCGCGCCGCGGCCGACGCCGCACTGGCCGAATACGATGCACGCACGGCCAAGCTCACCAGCGAAGGCATCAAGGTCGAGAACAACAAGCGCGCCGCGATCGAAGCGGCGCACCTGCGCCAGCCGACCTGGGTCGAGTACTCCGGCAGTTTCTTCCCGGTGATCGCCATCGTGTTCTTCTTGCGCTCGTTCCTGTGGGAGCCGTTCAAGATCCCGTCGAGCTCGATGGTGCCGACCCTGCTGATTGGCGACCTGATCCTCGTGAACAAGTACACCTACGGAATTCGCCTGCCGATCATCAACAAGAAGATCATCGAGCTGAACCATCCCGAGCGTGGCGACGTCATGGTTTTCAAGTATCCGAAGGACATGAGCCAGGATTACATCAAGCGCGTCATCGGTGTGCCAGGCGACAAGATCACCTACGAAAACAAGCGCCTGACGGTGAACGGCACGCCGGTCGAGTACACGCCGCTCGACGACTACCTCGACGACGAAAAGCCGGTCTACCACAAGCACCTGATCGAAAAACTGCCCGGCAGCCAGCACCGCATCCTGAATTCCGAACCGGCGCGCTCGTTCAACCTCGACGCCGTGGAGAACTTCCCGCAACGCGAAGCCTGTGACTATTCGTACGATAAATTTACCTGTATCGTACCTGCAGGCAATTACTTCATGATGGGTGACAACCGCGACAACAGCGCGGACAGCCGTTACTGGGGTTTTGTTCCCGACAAAAATATCGTCGGCAAAGCCTTCCTGGTGTGGATGAACTTCGGCGATCCGAAGCGCATCGGCAGTATCCAGTGAGGCGCGCCGGCGTCGCCAAGGAAGCAATATGCGAGCGAATGTGAGAGTAAAGATGCACGAGCGTAAAGAAGTGTGCCTGGACCGGCAGCGGGGCATCTCGCTTACCGGGCTGGTCCTGGTGTTGATGGTGCTGGGCCTGTTCGCAGTGCTGGCCATCAAGATCGTGCCGTCCTTCCTCGAATACCGTTCGGTGCGCGATGGCATGGTCCGCGCCAAGGCGGCGGGCGGTTCGATTGCCGAGATGCGGCAGACCTTCGATAAGTTTGCTGAAATCAACAATGTCGACGCCCTGCGCGGACGCGACCTCGTCATCAGCCGCGACGGCGCCAGCCCGGAAATCAGCTTCGCCTACGAAAAACGCATTCCGCTGCTTGAAAACGCTACCCTCGTCATCGATTACGATGGCACCACCGACGCAAGCGGCGTCGTCGCAGCAAAGCCTGCCACTGACGACTGAGCGCACCCGGCGTCAAAGCCGTCGTGGCCAGTCTGGCTGCACGGCGCGATGGGTCGACGAAGTTACGTGGAATGCTGCTCGTGCAGCATGCCACCTGGCCTTCCGTGTGACGGACGTCATTGCACGCCACCCTGCACCCCGCCGGCGCGGCCCGACCGGCGAAGTCCACCGGCCAGGCGCCGCCGTAGGCGGCGTTCGTACTAGAATGAACCCATGATGAATCTTCAGTTATTGCAAACGCGCTTAGGTTATACGTTCCGGAGTGCTGCCCTGCTGCAGCAGGCCCTGACGCACCGCAGCCATAGCGCCCTGCATAACGAGCGCCTCGAATTCCTCGGCGATTCGATCCTCAACTGCGTCGTCGCCTCGATCCTGTACGAGCGCTTCACCCACCTGGACGAGGGCGACCTGTCGCGCCTGCGCGCCAACCTCGTCAAGCAGCAGTCGCTGTTCGAGATCGCCCAGAAGCTCGAGCTGTCGCAGTTCCTGCGCCTGGGGGAGGGCGAACTCAAGTCGGGCGGCTTCCGGCGCCCGTCGATCCTGGCCGATACCCTCGAAGCCCTGCTCGGGGCGATTTTCCTCGACGCCGGTTTCGAGGCCGCGCGCGACGCCATCCGCGCCTTCTACATTCCGCTGCTCGACACGGTCGATCCGCGCACGCTCGGCAAGGATGCCAAGACGCTGCTGCAGGAATTCCTGCAAAGCCGCCGCATCGCGCTGCCGACCTATAACGTGATCGCCACCCACGGCGCCGCCCACAACCAGGAATTCGAGATCGAATGCCTGGTCCCGAAGCTCGGCATCCAGGTCTTCGGCCGGGGCGGCAGCCGCCGCGCCGGCGAGCAGGCCGCAGCCCGCCTCGCGCTCGAGACGGCCGAACTGGCGCTGCGCAAGACCCCGGCCGCCGGGCGCAAGGCCAAGCCGCGCGCCGCCCAGCTCAAGCTGGCCGGCATTGCCACCATCCAGGGCGACGAGACGGCCGATGCCGCCGCCGCCCCCACCAAACACGCATGAACGACGTTATGAATACCGAAAACAATCCCGCTGAGAACAATCCTACCCGGAACGACGCCGACCAAGGCGCCGCCGATCACGACCAGGCGGACAAGCCGGCCGTCGACGTCAACGCTTTCTTCAACGACCGCAGCGACGCCAGCGGCGGCACCTCGGCGGAGGGCTTCCGTTGCGGCTATATCGCCATCGTCGGCCGCCCGAACGTGGGCAAGTCGACGCTGATGAACCAGTTGATCGGCGCCAAGGTGTCGATTACCTCGCGCAAGGCGCAGACCACGCGCCACCGCATCACCGGCATCCAGACGGTTGAAGATGCCCAGTTTATCTACGTCGATACGCCGGGCTTCCAGACGCGTCATTCGAATGCACTGAACAAAACCCTGAATAAAACTGTCTCGAACACGCTGACGGCCTCCGACGTCGTCCTGTTCGTGGTCGAGGCGGGCTCCTTTGGCCCGGCCGACCAGCAGGTGCTCGACATGCTGCCGAAGAACGTGCCGGTGCTGCTGGTCATCAACAAGTCGGACCGCATGAAGGACAAGGCGACCCTGATGCCGTTCGCCCAGAAAGTCGCCAGCCTGCGCGACTTCACGGCCATCGTGCCGGTCTCGGCCAAGATGCGTTTCCAGGTCGATTCGCTCGAGCGCGAGATCCGCAACCACCTGCCGGAAAATCCGCCGGTATTCGGCCCGGACGACATCACCGACCGCAGCGAGAAATTCCTCGCCGCCGAAATCGTGCGCGAAAAAGTGTTCCGCCTGCTGGGTGATGAGTTGCCTTACACCAGCACGGTGATCATCGAGCAGTTCCTTCAGGAAGGCAATTTGCGCCGCATCTTCGCCGCCATCCTGGTCGAGCGCGATACGCATAAATCGATGATCATCGGTAACAAGGGCGCCCGCCTGAAGGAAATCTCGACCCAGTCGCGCCTCGACATGGAAAAGCTGTTCGGCGGCCCCGTGTACCTGGAGATCTGGGTGAAGGTGAAGTCGGGCTGGGCCGACAACGAAGCGGGCCTGCGCGCCTACGGCTACGAGTAAGGCCGCCAGGACACTCCAGCGCGCATGACGAGCCTCGACACCGACCTGCATCCTGAAGAAGGGGCGCCAGCGCCTGCGCCGGTCCTGCCTGCGCTCGTCCTGCCTGCGCCCGGAGCCCCGGCACAGGGGCGCCGCAGCCGTGGGCCGGTCAGCAGTGTCCGCATCAACGGCCAGCCTTCGTTCGTGCTGCACAGCTATCCCTACAAGGAAACCAGCCTCATCGTCGACCTGTTCACCCGCGACCATGGCCGCATCGCGGTCGTGGCCAAGGGCGCGAAGCGGCCGCTGTCGAAGCTGCGCGGCGTGCTGCAGACCTTCCAGCCGCTGTCGGTGTCGTGGAGCGGCAAATCCGAACTGCGCACGCTGATCGACGCCGAATGGGTCGGCGGCATGCTGCCGCTCGAGCGCACGGCGCTCCTGTGCGGCTTTTACCTGAACGAGTTGCTGGTCAAGCTGCTCGCGCGCGACGACCCTCACCGCGCCTTGTTCGACCATTACGTTTCCACGCTCAATGAGCTGGCGCATGGCGAACCGGCGCAAATCGCCTTGCGAAAATTCGAACGGGCCTTACTTAAGGAAACAGGCGTCGCCGCCGACCTGGGCCGTTGCACGACCACACGGGAAGCCGTGGTGGCGGCCAGCGACTACGTCGTCGACCCCGAGCGCGGTGCGCGCGAAGCGCGGGACTCCGATGTCTGGCCGGTGGTGTCCGGGAAAACCTTGCTCGACATGGAAAGCGAGGATTATGGCGACCCGGCGACCCAAAGCCAGAGCAAGCAGCTGATGCGCTTCCTTCTGGCGCACCACCTGAACGGCACGCCGCTCAACACCCGGCAGATTTTGATCGATTTGATGCAGTTATAAACCTAGAAAACCATGAGCTTCCTGCAACCCGCCGGCCCGGTCATCGACCTGGGCGTCAACATCGACCACATCGCCACCGTACGCAACGCCCGCGGCACCGCCTATCCGGACCCCTTGCGCGCGGCGCTGCTGGCCGAGCAGGCCGGCGCCGACCTCATTACGCTGCACCTGCGCGAAGACCGCCGCCACATCAGGGATGCCGACGTGATCGCGATGCGCCCGCAACTGGCCACGCGCATGAACCTGGAAGCGGCGGTCACGCAGGAAATGATCGACTTCGCCTGCCAGGTGCGTCCGCAGGACGTGTGCCTGGTGCCCGAGCGGCGCGAGGAAGTGACGACCGAAGGCGGGCTCGATGTCATCCGCTATTTCCACGAAGTCGAAACGGCGGTCAGGCAGCTGAAAGGCGAGGGCATCCGCGTGTCTCTGTTCATCGATGCCGACGCGGCCCAGATCGAGGCGGCCGCCCGTACCGGCGCGACGGTGATCGAACTGCATACCGGCCGCTATGCCGAAGCCGAAGGAACCGGGGCCTTGCACGAGCTCGAGCGCATCAAGCTCGGCGCGGCGGCGGGCAGGCGCCACGGCCTGGTGGTGAACGCGGGCCATGGCCTGCATTACACCAACGTGCAGCCGGTGGCGGCGATCCGCGACATCGCCGAACTCAACATCGGCCACGCGATCGTCGCCCACGCCCTGTTCGCCGGCTGGGAAAACGCCGTGCGCGAGATGAAGGCGATCATGGTGGCCGCACGCCTGGGCGTTTCCTTGGGGGCAAAATGATTTATGGCATCGGCACCGATATCGTCCAGATCTCGCGTGTCGAGGCGGCGCTCGCGCGCAACGAGCGCTTCGCCGAGAAAATTCTCGGCCCCGAAGAACTCGAAAAATTCCGCGCACGGCGCGCGCGCAGCGAAGTGCGCGGCCTGCGCTTCCTTGCCACGCGCTTTTCGGCCAAGGAAGCATTCTCCAAGGCGATCGGCCTGGGGATGCGCATGCCGATGACCTGGCGCTCGGCGCAGATGCTCAACGCCCCGAGCGGCAAGCCGGTCATCGTGTGCAGCGGCGCCCTCGAGGAATTCATGCGGCAGAATAAATTGACCGCCCAGGTGACGATCAGCGACGAGGCCGATTATGGCGTCGCCTTTGTCATTGTCACGCGGGACGAAATGACATCGTAAGCAAACACGGAGCAAGTGATACGCCAGTGACCAAGGAAGTGCAATCCCCCGAACTGCCGGAGAACCCGGCGCCAGGCAAGGAAGTGGCCAACAAGCTTGCCAATGAGGTTGCCAACCGGGTGGCGGAAACGCCCGTGGCCTACGCGGCCGCGGGTGGGGCCGCCATGCCTGCCCCGCCTCCCGCCGGGGGCAAGCCGGCGCGCGCCCGGGTTCCCAGGGGCCAGCCGGCAGAGGCTGCGGCGCCGCGCGCCCGTCCGGACGCCTGGCAGGTCGTGAAGGAAGAGCTGACGGCAACCCTGAAAGAGGACGCCGCCGATCCCGCGCAGCCCGCCGCCTCGGCGCGAGAGCAGGTGCTGGCGACCGTCGCGAAGCTGCCGGACCTGCCGGGCGTCTACCGCTATTTCGACGCCAACGGGAATGTGCTGTACGTCGGCAAGGCGCGCAATCTCAAGAAACGCGTATCGAGCTATTTCCAGAAAAATCTGTCGAGCCCGCGCATTGCGATGATGGTCGGCCAGATTGCGCGCCTCGAAACCTCGGTGACGCACAGCGAGGCCGAAGCCCTGATCCTGGAAAACAACCTGATCAAGGCACTCAAGCCGCGCTACAACATCCTGTTCCGCGACGACAAGTCTTACCCGTATTTGAAAATCACGGGCGGGGATTTTCCGCGCCTGGCCTATTACCGCGGGGCGCTCGACAAGAAGAACCAGTATTTCGGTCCTTTCCCGAGCGCCTGGGCGGTGAAGGAATCGATTCAGATCCTGCAGAAGGTGTTCATGCTGCGCACCTGCGAGGACAGCGTGTTTGCCAACCGTACGCGGCCCTGCCTGCTGCACCAGATCGGCCGCTGCAGCGCGCCCTGCGTCAACCTGATCGCCAAGGACGAGTACAAGGTAGATGTCGAGAACGCCGCGAAGTTCCTGCGCGGACGCCAGACCGAGGTCATGGAAGACCTGCAGCAAAAGATGCACGGCTTTGCCGAAAAGCTGATGTTCGAGCGGGCGGCCGGGGTTCGCAACCAGATCCAGTCGCTTTCGCGCGTGCTGCACCAGCAGAGCATGGAAACGACCGGCGACGCCGACGTCGACGTCATTGCCGTGGTGGTGCAGGGCGGGCGTGCCTGCGTCAACCTGGCCGTGGTGCGCGGCGGGCGCCACCTGGGCGACCGGGCCTATTTCCCGACCCAGGTCGCGGAAGCGATTGCCGAGGCGTCGATCGAATGCGAAGTGCTGGCCGCTTTCCTGGTCCAGCACTACACCGATAAATTCATTCCCGGCACCCTGATCCTGAACATCGAATTCGACCAGCCGGAACTGATGGTGGCGCTCGCCGAGCAGTGCGGGCACCGGATCAACCTGATTTTCCAGCCCCAGGGCCAGCGCCGCCAGTGGCTTGAGCTTGCTCAAAAGGGCGCCGAGATCTCCCTGGCGCGGCTGCTGTCTGAACAAGGGTCGCAGCAGTCGCGCACGCGGGCGCTGGCCGAGGCCCTGTCGCTCGACGCGACCGACCTCGACACCCTGCGCATCGAGTGTTTCGACATCAGCCACACGGCAGGCGAGGCCACGCAGGCATCGTGCGTGGTGTTCCACCACCACGCGATGCAGAACTCGGAATACCGGCGCTACAACATCAACGACATCACGCCCGGCGACGACTACGCGGCCATGCGCCAGGTGCTGATGCGCCGCTACGAAAAGGTCGCGGGCGGCGACGGCGTCATGCCCGACGTCGTGCTGGTCGATGGCGGCAAGGGCCAGGTCGAGATGGCGCGCCAGGTGCTGGCCGAACTCGGCCTCGACATCGGCCTCATCGTCGGCGTGGCGAAGGGAGAGGCGCGCCGGGTCGGCCTGGAGACGCTGATCTTCGCCGACGGCCGCGCCGCGCAGGAACTCGGCAAGGAATCGGCGGCGCTCATGCTGGTCGCGCTGATCCGCGACGAAGCGCACCGCTTCGCGATCACCGGCATGCGCGCCAAGCGCGCCAAGACGAGGCAGGCCTCGCGCCTTGAGGAAATCGAGGGCATCGGCGCCAAGCGTCGCCAGCGCCTTCTCGCCCGCTTCGGCGGCCTGCGCGGCGTGGTCGACGCCAGTGTCGAGGACCTGTGCCAGGTCGAGGGTATCTCGACGGCGCTGGCGGAAGAGATTTATCGTCAGTTGCACTAGGGTTTGCGCACGGGATGCAGGGTCTGCGCATCCATATCGCGTCCCGCA
>JAQGLR010000475.1 GCA_028292765.1 Massilia sp.
TGACGCCGGACAGGTCGCGCAGGCGCCCTTCTTCGTCGAACAGGCCCGGCTTCTCTTTACCCGGGCGGCCATAGCGCACCAATCTCATAGCATTCTTCCTGTTGGGAGGGGAGCGAATGATACCAAACGAACCGGGCAACGGTGGGGGCAAGGCTTGGCCTGCCCTATTTCCCCGGTCGCAGAAGCCAGGCGCTCATGTCGAGGGCGTCGCGTTCGCTCACACCCATGGCCGGCATGGCGGTGTGCGGGTCGATTGCCTGCGGATCGCGAATCCAGCGCACCAATGTGGCCTGGTTGTTGGGCAGGCCGCCGGCGATGAAACGGCGTTCGGCGAGGCCGGCCAGCGGCCGGCCCACATACGTTTCCGGGCCGCTGAGGCCGGGGATCATGTGGCAGGCGCGGCAGGCATGCTGGGCCAGCGCGGCGCGGCCGCGTTCGGGGTCGCCCTGCAGGGTGCTGGCCACGCGCTGGCCCTGCGAAGGGGGCGCCGCCGGCGCGCGCCCCGGTGTGGCGACCGGCGTGGCAACCGGTGCGGCAGCCGGTGCAGAAACGGCCGCATAATCGCGCGCCGACAAGGTCGGCAGTACCCCCATGAACGCGACCACCGCCCACAAATCGTCTTCGCCCAGGTGGAATTCCCAGGCCGGCATGCCGCTCATCTTGATGCCGTGGCGCGTGATCCAGTACAGTTCGCGCGGTTGCCAGCGCGCGCTGGCGTCGACCAGCGGTCCGGGCAAGGGCTGCATGCTCTGCCCGATCGTCGACTGGGCGAAGCCCGGGCCGCCATGGCACTGCGCGCAATGCGCGCTGTAGAGCAAGGCGCCGCGGGCCACCTGCGCGGGCGCCCCGAGCGGCGGCACCGCCACCGCGCGCGCATGGCGCCGTACCGAATAATGCATGCCCTGCTCGAGCAGGGTGTAGACCGGCTGCAGGTGCTGGGCGCTGGCCCCGATATCGTACCAGCCGGCGCGCAGCACGACCGCCCCGCCGATGGCGCCGGCGACACCCGCCAGCACCAGGGTGGCGGCGGCGGTCTTCAGGATCAGGCGGGTGCGGTTCGAAGGCATCGATGGCGGTTGGCTGGGTGCGCACAGTTGAAAAATTGATATCTTTCTTCTTGTATTATATAGAGCCAACAGTCTTCGCCGGATTCAATTGTGCGCAATCATTTCGCCCGCTCGGTCCCTCGCTCGGTCCCTTTCTACGCCCGCCCGCTCGGCGTGCTGGGGCTGTGCGTGGCGCTGGCCGCTTGTTCCGAGCAGGGCGAACGCGACATGAAGCCGGCCGTGGCCGGTGGCGACCCCGCCCGCGGCCAGGGCCTGATGGCGCAATACCAGTGCACGGCCTGCCACGCGATCCCCGGCGTTCCGGGCGCCGCCGGGAACGCGGGACCACCCCTCGACGGATTCGGGCGGCGCAGCTACATCGCCGGCGGCATCCCGAACACGCCCGGCGCCCTGGCGCGCTGGCTGGACAACCCGCAATCCATGAAACCCGGCACCCCGATGCCCGACCTCGGCGTCTCGCTTGAAGAAGCACGCCACATGGCGGCCTACCTGGCCACGCTGCGATGAGCGCGCCGCTGCCACCGGTGCTGCAATCGGTACTGCATCCGGCCGGTCCCGATGCCGCCATCATCGCGCAGCTGACCTGGGTGCTGTTCGGCGGCGGCGCGATCATTTTTGTGGCCGTGATGGCGCTGGTGGCCTTCAGCCTGCGCCGGGCGGGCCGCCCGGTGTCGCCGCGCTGGTGGATCCTGGGCGCCGGCTTTGCCTTCCCTGTCGTGGTGCTGAGCGCGCTCCTGGTGTGGAGCACCTGGCGCAGCAGCGAACTCACACCGCAGACCTCGCGCGGGGCGATGTCGATCGGCGTCACCGCCAAAATGTGGTGGTGGGAAGTGCGCTACCACGATCCGGCCAGCGGGCGCGAGTTTGCGGGCGCCAACGAGATCCGCATCCCGGTCGGCAAGCCGGTCTACCTGGGCCTCACCTCGACCGACGTGATCCACAGCCTGTGGGTGCCTGCCCTGAACGGCAAGATGGATACCGTCCCGGGACGCATCAACGGCTTGAGGCTGCAGGCCGACAAACCCGGCATCTACCGCGGCCAGTGCGCCGAGTACTGCGGCGAGCAGCACGCGCGCATGGCCCTGCACGTGGTGGCGCTGCCCCAGGCCGAGTTCGACCGCTGGTTGTCGGAACAGGCCAGGCCGGCCCGCGAGCCGACTTCTCCATTGATCGAACGCGGGCGCGCCGCCTTCCTCGAGCAGCGCTGCCAGGCCTGCCACACGATCCGTGGCGTGGCCGAAGGTAGCCGACTCGGACCCGACCTGACCCACGTGGGAGGACGCCTGCACATCGCGGCCGGCACCTTGCGCAACCACCGCGGCACGCTGGCCGGCTGGATCGCCGATCCGCAGGCCATCAAGCCGGGCGCGCGCATGCCCGCCGCCCTGGACATCGACGGCCCCACGCTGAACGCGCTGGCCGCCTACCTCGAGCACCTGAAATGACCCACATCGCCACGCCGGAACGCCTGCCCAAGGGCTTGCCAAGCTCCTTGCCCCGTCCCGAGGGCGAACTGGCGCGGCTGGAGAAAGCCTGGCGCACCCCGACCGGCCTGCGCTTCCTCACCAGCGTGAACAACACCAGCATCGGCCTGCTCTACATCGGCACCGCCCTGCTGTTCTTCCTGCTCGCCGGCGTGCTGGGCCTCCTGATGCGCGCCCAGCTGGCGGTGCCGGAAAACGGCCTGCTCAGCGCCTCCGTGTACAACCAGGTCTTCACGATGCACGGCACCGTGATGATGTTCCTGTTCGCGATCCCGATCGTCGAGGCGCTCGCGGTCTACCTGCTGCCGAACATGCTGGGCGCGCGCGACCTGCCCTTCCCGCGCCTGTCGGCCTACGCGTACTGGGCCTACGCGATCGGCGGCCTGGCCTTCTTCTGCACGCTGTTCTTCGGTCTCGCGCCCGACGGCGGCTGGTTCATGTATCCGCCGCTGACCGGCAAGCAGTATTCGCCCGGCCTGAACGCCGATTTCTGGCTGCTCGGGATCGGCTTCATCGAGATCTCGGCGATCGCCGGCGCCATCGAACTGATCGTCGGCATCCTGTTTACCCGGGCGCCGGGCATGACGCTGGCGCGCATGCCGGTCTACGCCTGGGCGATGCTGGTGGTGGCCGTGATGATCGTGTTCGCCTTCCCGGCCATCATTGCCGGCACGATGCTGCTGGAACTCGAACGCGCCTTCGACTGGCCGTTCTTCATCGCCGAGCGCGGAGGCGACCCGATCCTGTGGCAGCACCTGTTCTGGTTCTTCGGCCACCCCGAGGTCTACATCATCTTCCTGCCGGCCGCCGGCATGGTCTCGACCATGATCCCGACCATCGCCGGCACGCCCCTGGTCGGCCGGCGCGCGATCATCGTGGCCCTGGTCGCCGTCTGCTTCTTCAGCTTCGCGCTGTGGGCGCACCACATGTTCACCGCCGGCCTGGGCGTGATGACGATGAGCTTCGTGTCGGCCGCCAGCATGGCCGTGGCCGTGCCGACCGCGATCCAGGTGTTCGGCTGGATCGCCACGCTGTGGCGGGGCAAGGTCGAATTGAACTCGCCGGCGCTGTTCCTGGCCGGCTTCATGTTCATTTTCGTCCTCGGCGGCCTGACCGGGGTCATGGTCGCGGTGCTGCCCTTCGACTGGCAGGCGCACGACACCTATTTCATCGTCGCGCACCTGCACTACGTGCTGGTCGGCGGAATGGTGTTCCCGGTGTTCGCGGCGCTGTACTACTGGCTGCCGCTGGTCAAGGGCCAGCGCCTGTCCGAACGCCTCGGCAAATGGGTGTTCTGGCTGATGTTCGGGGGCTTCAACATCGCCTTTTTCCCGATGCACATCACGGGCCTGCTGGGCATGCCGCGCCGGGTCTACACCTACCAGGCGGAAATGGGCTGGGACGCCCTGAACATGGTGTCCACGGTCGGCGCCTTCGTGCTGGCTTGCGGGGTGCTGCTGTTCGTGGTCGACGCCGTGCGCACGCTGCGCCGTCCGTCGCAGCCCGTCGGCAATCCATGGAACGCGTCCACGCTCGAGTGGCTGCCGTCGGAAGACTACGCCACGCGCAGTATTCCCGAGGTAGGTTCCGCCGACCCCTTGTGGGACCAGCCGGGACTGGCCGAGGAAGTCGAATCGGGCCGCCACTACCTGCCCGGCACCATCAGCGGCGGGCGCGAGACGATCGCCACCAGCCCGATCGCGGGCAAGCCGATGTACCTGCTCATGCTGCCCGGAGACAGCTGGCTGCCCTTCATCGCGGCGGCGGGCACGGCCGGCTTTTTCCTGCTGCTGACGGTGAAGATGATGGTCACGGCCTGGGCCTGCGGCATCGCCGCGGTGGCCGCCACCGTGATCTGGCTGTGGGGCTCGGACCGGGTGGCGCCGATCACCGAGGCGAAAGTGTCGGACACCCTGACGCTCCCGGTTGGCGCACGCGGCACGGCTTCGCATTCGTGGTGGGCGACGTTCATCATGCTGGTGGTGGACGCGACCATCTTCGCCTCCCTGGTCTTTGCCTATATCCACATCTCGATGCGGCTGGAAGTCTGCCCGCCGCCCTCGGCAAGCCTGCCCGATCGGGCCTGGCCGATGATTTCCGGCGCGCTGCTGGTGGCAGGTTCGGCGCTGATGCTTCGGGCGGCGCGCGGCATCGGCAAGCGCTGGCTGCCGTGGCTGGTGCTGGCGGCCACGGCATGCGCCGCGATGGGTTTCATGGTGGACCTGCATGGTTACCAACTGGCGGGCCTGGCGCCGCGCTCGCAGGCCTGGAGCGCGACGATTGCGGCCATCGTCGCCTACCAGGGTTTCCATGTGATCGTGCTGGCGATCGCCGGCCTCTATCTCGCCGCGCGTGCCTGGTCGGGCCGCCTGACGCAGCGCAGCCGCGCCACCCTCGACAACACCGCTTTGATGTGGCATTACACGACGCTGCAAGGCATTCTCGGGGCGCTGGCGGTGCACGTCGTGCCCCTGCTGATGGAGTGACGATGGACTTACCGAGGCGCGAACGGTTCTTCGGCAAGCTGCTGCGCGGGACGCTGCCGCTGCTGGTATGGGCCGCCCATTTCAGCGGCTGTTATGTGCTGGTGGCGTTTGAATGCAGCCCGGCGGGGTTCGCGCCGGGCCATCCGCAGCGCTTGCCGCTGGTGGTGATGACGCTCGTGGCACTGGCGGCCTGCGCCGCGCTGGGGTGGCGTGCGCGCAGGACGCTGGGCGGAGGCGACGAGCACACCGCCTTGCTGGACTGGGCGGCGGCGGGAACGGCCGTGCTGGCCTTCGTGGGGATTGCGTGGACCTCGGTGCCGCTGTGGTTTGTGGACAGTTGCGGGTGACCGCCGGGTGGAATTACTGCCCTGCTGCCCGCACGCGCCAGATGACGTTGCCGACGTCGTCCGCCACCAGCAAGGCCCCGGCCTTGTCGATCGCCACGCCGACCGGGCGCCCGAGCGCGTCCCCCTTGCTGTCGACGAAGCCGGTCAACACCTCGACCGGCTTGCCGTTCGGTTTGCCGTTCGCGAACGGGACGTAGACGACGTTGTAGCCCGACAGCGGCTTGCGGTTCCAGGAGCCGTGCTGGCCGATGAAGGCGCCGTTGGCGAATTGCGGCCCGAGCCTGGCGCCTTCGGCAAACGTCAGGCCGAGCGCGGCGACGTGGGCGCCGAGGGCGTAATCCGGCGCGATGGCTTTCGCTACCAGGTCCGGGCGCGGCGGCTTGACGCGCGCGTCCACATTCTGGCCATAGTAGCTGTAGGGCCAGCCATAGAAGCCGCCGTCCCTGACCGAGCTCAGGTAGTCGGGCACGAGGTCGCTGCCGATTTCGTCGCGTTCGTTCACGACCGTCCACAGCACGCCCGTCTGCGGTTCCCAGGCCATGCCGTTCGGGTTGCGCAGGCCGGAGGCGAACAGGCGGGTCTCTCCATTCCTTGCGCCGCTCCCGAGGTCGACTTCGAGGATGGCGGCGCGGTTGACCTCGTTTTCCATGCCGCTTTCGCCGACGTTGCTGTTCGAGCCGACGGTGACATACAGCCTGGTGCCATCCCGGCTGGCGAGGATGTTCTTGGTCCAGTGATGGTTCAGCCCGGCCGGCAGCGGCGCCACCTTCCGGGGTGCGTCCGTGATCTCGGTGGCGCCTTCCTTGTACGGGAAGCCGACGATGCCGTCGGCATTCGCCACGTACAGCGTCTCGCCCACCAGCGCCATGCCGAAGGGCGAATGCAGGCCCTTGAGGAAGACGCTACGGGTCTCGAGCACGCCGTCGGCATCAAGGTCGCGCAGCAGCGTGATGCGGTCGGCGCTCGGCACGCCCGCCCCCGCCCTTTGCATGACCTTGCCCATCACCCAGGCGCGGATGCCCTTCCTTTGTGTCTCGGGTGTTTGCGGTTTGTTCGACTCGGCCACGAGCACGTCGCCGTTGGGCAGCACATGGAGCCAGCGCGGGTGGTCGAGGCCCGTTGCCAGCGCATCGACCCGCAGGCCAGGGGCCGCGGCCGGCTTGCCGCCCTGCGGCCAGCCTTTGGCGGGCGCGATGTTCACCGTCGGGATCAGGCTTTTGTTGGGTGCTGGCAGCGCCGGCGTGGGGCCGACGCCGGCGTTGACCGGCAGGGTGGACCTGTCGCCGCACGCGCCAAGGGTGAGCAATACCGCTGCACCCAAGGCTGGAAGCAAGACTTTGGCCGACTGATGAGGCATGGTGCTCTCCTGGACGGAATCGGACAACAATTCTACCGCTTGTAGCGAAATGACAATTTCTTTCGCCGATTCCGGTCCAGTCATGTGCCGTCATGCGGCCGCTTGCATCACGCGTAAAGGATGGGCGATGCTTCTCAGGTCAGTTTCAGGCCAGTTCCAGTGCCCGCGCGATCGGGATCACCCTGCCATTCGGGACGGCGGCGCCGGCGGCATCTCCGCTCTCGAAGAAGAAGGCCTTCTCGCCGAAGGCCGGCGCCAGCTCGTCGATCCAGGTCGCGCCAGGGTCGAATCGCGCGAAGAACCGGCGGCCCACCCAGTCACGGTTACGGGCCTCCAGGAAGCGCAATGCAAACACTTTTTCGCCGTCGATGGTGTCGATCCCATCCACCCCGACCCTGCCCGCATGCGTGCTCATCGACGGGCCGTTCACCCCGCCCGCCAGCCCCGGGACCGCCTGGCAGGCCGCAAGGAAGATGGCGTGGGCGCGCGCCAGCGGGACCTTGAAGTAATCCTGGGGGCCGGTGTCACGTTCGACAAACATATAGCCGGGAATCGCACCGAGCTCCTGCCCGGTGGACCACAGCTCGGCCCAGGTGGCCGGGTCGTCGTTGACATGGCGCACCAGCGGGCCCTGCATGCGCAGCTCGGCGCCGCTGGCGACGATGCGCCGGACCGCCTGTTGCGCCACCTCGTTGCGCAGCTCGACCGCGTGGCTGTAGTGGCCCATGACGGCCAGGCTCTTGCCGCTGGCGGCCACGCGCTCGAACAGGCGCAGCAGATCGTCGGAATCGGGGTCCGTCACGAAACGGTGGGGCCAGTAGGCCACCGACTTGGTGCCGATCCGGATGCTGCGGATGTGCGCCAGTTCCGGCGCCAGCAGTGGCTCGATACATTCGGCCAGCGCACTGGCCGGCATCACCAGCGGGTCGCCGCCGGTGATCAGCACGTCGGTCACTTCCGGATGGGCCCGCAGGTAAGCCACCAGGGCGTTTGACGCGTGGGCCTGGAATTTCATTGCGTCCATCGTGACGAACTGGGGCCAGCGGCTGCAATAGGTGCAGTGGGCGTGGCAGGCCTGGGCCGCGCTGGGAAAGAACTGCACCGTCTGCGCGTATTTGTGCTGCAAGCCGCGCAGGGCCACGCCGTCCAGGCGCGGCACGTTATGGGTGACCTGGCCGGCGGGGTGGGGATTCATGCGCGCCCGGATCCGGCGCACCGCGGCGGCGGTGGCGGCATCGTTCCTTTTAAATAGCACGAGCTCGCGCAACTGCTCGTATTCTTCGGCCGGCAGCATGTCGCGGTGCGGGAAAGTCAGCCGGTAGATGGGATCGTCCTCAACCTTGTCCCAGTCAATCAACTGGTCCAGCACGTACTGGTTGGTCCGGAACGGCAGCACGTGCGATACCACCTGCACCGCCTCCTGCAGGTCGGCACGCAGCCACTGCCACTGCCGCGCCAGGAAGATCGTCTGGCGGGTGTAAGGCTTGAATTTGGATGGCGTAGTTTGGCTGATCACGGCAGTCTCCAGGGAAAAGGGGGCAATGAATGATGGTGCGAGCAGCCCGGGCTTGTCCTTACCGGGCCGACCCGAGCGTACTGACTTCGAATTCGTCCTCTTCCAGTGCCAGCATGTCGACCGCGCATATTGCCGGGCGGCGCTGTCGCAGGTAGCTGAGCAAGCCTGGCAACTGCAGCAGCACCAGCACGCCGAATCCAGCCTGGTACGCGACCGCGGGATAGCGGCCGAGGAAGTCGGGCTCCCACAAGCTCAGGACCAGGCCGAAGCCGGCCTGCACAAGGAACGCGCCCAGGAAGATCAGCATGTTCAGGCAGGACGAGGCATGTCCGGCGAGCTCGCGCGGCACGCTTTGCGCCACGATCGAGTACTCGATGCCGGCGATCGTGCCCACCAGCGTGAACAGCACGGCGAGCATCTGGAAGCTGGGCGCGTAGTTCAGCACGAACGCAAACTGGACCAGCATGAATGCCGACACGCCGATCGCCGCCACATCGTGCGGCACGATCCCGCGCCGTCCCGCCCATTCGGTGACGATCCCGACGCCGATCGCGCCAAAAATGACGGCCGCCATGCCGAGGTATAACAGGTAGGTCACGGCGCCCTCCGGGAAGCGGGCCACATCGGTCAGCCAGCGCCCGATCCAGAATCCCTGCATGCCCCAGAAGATCGTATGCGGCACCAGCACCAGCGTGATGGTCTTGCGGAAGTCGCGGTTCTGCCACACGGCAAGCAGCGACAGGGCGGTGGGCGGCCTGGGTGTGTTCACGCCGGCATCTGCGAGCGGCGCGCGCGGCCTGACCAGCCAGGTCACAAGGGCGATGCAGGCGACCAGTACGGCAAGCCCGATGAACAGGCCACGCCAATCGGTATAGCCCAGCACCATGCGCACCGGCAGGGTCGCCGAGGCTGCGCCGAGTCCTCCGACGGCGATCATGTAGCCATGCAGGGACGGCAGCCGTTCGCGCGCGACCCGGGCCGAGACGGCCTTGACGCCGATCATCAGGGTGCCGCCGACCCCAAACCCGATCACTCCGCGCGCCACCAGCAGCTGACCGAAGTTCTGTCCGTTGGCGAACAGCAGCACGCCAAACGCCGCCACCACCAGCAGTGCTACCTGCACCTTGTAGGGACCGTAGCGTTCCAGGGCGGCGGCGATCGGCAGTTGGGCGACCACGAAGGCAAAGAAAAAGGTACTGGTCAGCAAGCCGAGATCGGCAGCGTCGAGCGACAGCGTACTGAGCAGGCTTGGCGCCAACACGGCATTAACGTTACGCAACAGCGAAGCCAGGTAGTGACCCAGCGCGAACGGCAAAAACACGCCAAAGAACACTGCGGCACGGGCGAACCGGGGGGCGGCGGGCTCCTTGATCATGGCCTGCCCCCCGCAGCGTAGGGTGCGCCTGCCCGGCGTGCATCCGGATATCGACGGTAGACAATTTGCTTGCGCATGACGTACTCCAGGACAAGAGGGGGGAAACTGGATCGCCGTTAAAGGTATTTCCTAGAAGAACTAACGGCATACGCCAATGATATGAACTCCGATGCAACAACAATTGCCTTCAGTCAACTTAAGCAAAATAAAGTTTCCCGCGGGAATCTAGATTCACAAAAAAACTGTGGCGATCTGGTCGGCTGATTCCCCCCTTGCGCTAGCGCAAATATGTGCCGGCCAGTACGCGTACATTACCCAATGCACTTAGGCAACATTTGCCGTGTGAATCTCTCCCACAGAAAAGGAACCAGACATGAAACTGCTGTTCACTGCCGCCGCCCTGTCCCTGGCACTTGCCGCCGGTACTGCCTATGCCGATGAACCGACTGAAAAGGATGCGATCGCGCTGGTCGAGAAAGGTGTTGCCTTCATGAAGGCAAAAGGTAAGGAAGAAATGATGAAGGCCATCAACAGCAAGGATCCGGCCTTTTACAAAGGCGAGCTGTACCTGCACATGCGCGACCCGAAGACCGCGACGATGCTCGCGCACCCGGCCAACCCGGCGCTGATCGGCAAGGACCTGCTCGACGTGCCTGACACCAATGGCAAGCTGTTCCGCCGGGAAATCGTCAAGCTGGCCGCCAAGGAAGGCAAGGGTTGGGTCGACTACACCTACAAGAACCCGGCCAACGGCAAGGTCGAGCCGAAGAACACCTATTTCGTGAAGGTCGACGACGTGCTGCTCGAGGCGGGCATTTACAAGAACTGAACGGAATCGTTAACCACGCCTGCGTCAGTATCGTCTGGGGAAAAAGCATGCTGAAAAAATTACGGATCGGTCCCAAACTGCTGCTGGCACCGGCCCTGGTGCTGATGCTGCTGATGCTGATCTCGGGCGCCGCCTTCTATGGCATGGTGCGCCAGAACGCCTCGCTGGAAAACATGGTGCAGGTGCGCACTGCGCACCTGCAGGCGGCGGCCAACATTTCGGGCGAGGCGCGCTATGCCCACGCCAACATCTACCAGTTGCTGGCCTCGATCAATGGCAGCTTCGCACAGGACCGGCTGAACACGCTGATTGCCGACATCAAGAAGAAGCACGCAGCGATCAAAGCCCAGCTGAGCACGCTGGCAGGCGAGTCGAATCCGGCCGAGCGCAAGCTGGTCGATGCGTCGATCGCCGCGCTGGCGGCATACCAGAAGAGCGTGACCGACAGCATCGAGCTGGCGCAGGTGGACGTATCGATGGCGACCGGCGCCATGCAGACCGCGGAAAAGCGCTTCGGCGTGCTCAACGCGCAACTGGCACAACTATCCACCCTCGAAACGGACCTGAGCGCAAGCGCCTACGCCGATGCCAGGTCGGAATCCAGGATGCTCGGCATGACCATGGCCGGGCTGCTGCTGCTGTCGGTCGCGTTGTCGCTGGTGGTCACGATGCTGGTGCGGCGCGTGATGCTGGCCGATATCCGCGCCATCTCGGACGTGGTGGGCGACCTGGCCGAAGGGCGCCTGGCGGCCGGCGTCGCCAACAACGGACGCGACGAGATCGCCGACACCTCGCGCGCACTCGACCACACCATCGGCAACCTCACCGCCACGCTGCGCAGCATCATGGATTCGGTACGCTCGATCGACACCGCCTCGAAGGAAATCGCCACCGGCAACCTCGACCTGTCGACGCGCACCGAAATGCAGGCCGGCTCGCTCGAGCAGACCGCCAGCGCCATGGAAACCCTGACCGTGGCGGTGAAGGACAACGCGAATAACGCGCGCCTGGCCACGGACCTGGCGGCGGAAGCGGCGCGCCTGGCTGCCCACGGCGGCCAGGCGGTCGGCCGCGCGGTCGAGACGATGGCGTCGATCCGCGCCAGCTCGCGCAAGATCGTCGAGATCATCGGCGTCATCGACGGCATCTCGTTCCAGACGAATATCCTGGCGCTGAACGCCGCGGTGGAAGCGGCGCGCGCCGGCGAACAGGGGCGCGGCTTTGCGGTGGTGGCGTCCGAAGTGCGCACGCTGGCCCAGCGTTCGGCGGCCGCGGCCAAGGAGATCAAGGCCCTGATCGCCGACTCGGTGGCGATCATCGACGGCGGCGCGATATCGGTCAATGAAGCAGGCAGCAGCATGGGCCACATCGTCGCCTCGGTGCAGCAGGTGAACGACATCATCGAACGCATCAGCGTGGCCAGCACCGAGCAGGCCGAGGGCATCGCCGAAGTGAACCGTGCGGTCGGCCAGATGGACGACATGACCCAGCAGAACGCGGCGCTGGTCGAGGAGGCGGCGGCCGCCGCCGAGAGCCTGCACGAGCAGACGGTGAACCTGTCGCGCGCCGTGTCGGTCTTCCAGATCGAGGGCGTCGAACCGCTCGCCGCTTCAGAGCCTGATCCGGAAGGCGACGACGCCGAGGCGTTTCAGGATCCGCTCGAGCGGCGCGCCCCGGACAGCCCGCTGCGCGGCCGCGCGCCGCGCGTCCTCACCCACGACGCCGCCGGCGGGCGCAAGCCTCCACCCCACGTTACCGGAACGGGCGGCTGACGAAACGCGAGCCGGCCAGGCCGAAACGCCAGGGCACGTCCATCGCCTTGGAGATGCCGATGCGCGGCCCGGCCACCACTTCCAGACCCGGCGCCGCCGCCTCGAGCAGGAACGGCGGCTGCGCCAGCGAACGGCCGTTGAAGGCGCGCGTCACCTGCAGCGCCTGGCACAGCTTGCCGGGGCCGGAACACAGCTGTACCAGGTCCCGGGCATCGCGCCGCGCGCGCATGGTCTCGATCCCGGCCAGCGGCTCGATCGCCCGGATCAGGACACCGGCGCCGTGCCCCTCCTCGCGGCAGACGAAGTTCAGGCACCAGTGGATGCCGTAGGAGCGATAGACGTAGGCGTGCGCGGGCGGGCCGAACATGGCGGCGTTGCGGTCGGTGGGCCCGGAAAAGGCATGCGAGGCCGGGTCTTCGCGATCATAGGCCTCGGTCTCGACGATGCGCCCGCCGACACCGTCCACCAACACCACCACCCCGATCAGGCGGCGCGCAACTTCCTCGGCCGGGGCATTGAAATCGATTCCTGCAAGGGTTGTCAGATTCGTCGTTGGGTTCATGGAGGCGATTCTAGGCATGTTCGCAACACCGTTCTGTCCGTTTTTCCACACAACGCAGACCGTTGCTGCGTGGAAATTCAGCCTGGTTTATAGTGCGGTCTCCGCTTTTATTTCTCCTGAACACCCCTTCCCATGAGTACAGTTGCCGCTAAAGCAATGCCAGGGCGCCTCACCCGTGCCCCGGCTGCAGGTGATCCTGTCGACGAACTGATCAAATCGATCCGCATCCCGCCCCGTCCGAGCCTGCTCGCCGACCTGCAGGGCGAGCTGGCGTCGGCGGATCCCTCGCCCGAGCGGATCGCGCGCATCGTCGCGCGCGACGTCGGCATGGCCGGCGCGCTGCTGAAGCTTGCCAATTCGTCCCTGTTCGGCGGACGCCGGGCCAAGTCGATCGAGCAGGCCATCCTGTTCCTCGGCATTAACCAGGTAGCGGCACTGATGACCGGCCTGCTGGCACGCCAGGCCATTCCCGCCGAGAGCCCGGCGCTGGCGAACTTCTGGGACGTGTCGACCAGGCGCTCGCACGCGATGATGTTCCTGTCGCGCCGCCTGCGCATCGGTGCGCCCGACATCGCCCACACCTTCGGCTTGTTCTGCGACACCGGCATGCCCCTGCTGATGAGCCGCTTCCCCGGCTACGACACCACCTTCCTCGACGCAGGCGCCGAGCTGCTCCGCACCTTTACGGCAGTCGAGGACGAGCGCCACGGCACCAACCATGCCGCCCTCGGCACCCTGCTGGCGCGTAACTGGGGTTTGTCGAGCGACGTCGCATGGGCCATCCTGCACCACCACGATTACGCGGTGCTCGAGGACGACGCTACGGCCGACGCGGTGCGCTCGCTGGTGGCGCTGTCGCTGCTGGCCGAGCGGGCGATCTGCCGCTACCAGGGCCTGGCCGGCTGCCCGGAATGGGACAAGGGCGGCGCACGCGCACAAGCCTACCTGTCGCTCGACGAAGACGAAACCGCCGAACTGCTCGACGAGCTGGAAGAAGCCCTGCACGACGATCACTAAGCACCATGCTTTGACAGCCTCCTGCGACCGGCAGATACTGCAAGGAGATCAACGGTAAGGGAGGCGCAATGCGATATTCGTCCCTGGTGCTATGCGTGTTGTTGGCCGGCTGCGCCAGCGCGCCGCCGCAGCCGCCCCTGCCGGCCGGGCTGCTCGACGATACCGCCTTCCCTGCCCCCGCCGCGCCAGTCACGGCATCCGATCTGTTCACCCTGAGTCCGGCCATGTCGGTGCACCTGCGCAGCCGCGCTTTCCAGGCGAAGCTGCGTGAAAAAGGCGCGGTGCGCGGCCTGTTGGACGCGCTCTACGACAAGCGCGACCTGCAGCTCGACTACGACGCCACGCGCACGCAGACCGCCGCGCAAACCTATGCGGCGCGCTCGGGCAACTGCCTGTCGCTCGTCATCCTGACGGCCGCGTTCGCGCGCGAACTGGGCATGCGGGTGCGCTTCCAGAGCGTCGAATCCGAAGCGACCTGGACCCGCACCGAAACCTTGCAACTCGTCAGCGGGCACGTCAACATCCGGCTGGCCGGGCGCGCCCCCCAATCTCTCTCCTACGATCCGGACAGCGAGCTGACGGTCGACTTCCTGCCCCCGGCCGACGCCGGCCGCATGCGCACGCGCGAACTGGAGCAAGCCGATATCGTTGCGCTCTACATGAACAACCGCGCCGTCGAAGAACTGGCCCAGGGGCGCAACGCCGAAGCCTATTGGTGGGTCCGGGGAGCGCTCCACGCACGGCCCTCGACCCTGTTCGCCTGGAACACGCTGGGCGTCATCTACCAGCGCAGCGACCGGCCGCTGCTGGCCGAGCGCGCCTACCGCGCCGCCCTCGAGCGCGATCCGGACAGCCTGGTCGTGATGCAGAACCTGGCGCCGCTGCTGGCCGCCAACGGCAAGACAGCCGAAGCGGAAGTGCTGGCGCAGCGCATCGCCCGGCTGTATCCGGCGCCGCCGTTCCACTATTTCGACCAGGGAATGGCCGCGTGGCGCGCGAACGACTTCGCACGGGCTCGCGCCCTGTTCGCGCGCGAAGTGGCGCGTGCGCCGTACAACGACGAGTTTCATTTCTGGCTGGGGGTGGCCCACCTGGGCCTGGGAGAGCGGGAGCGGGCGCTGAAGCAGCTGGCGCTGGCACGCGATACCAGCGTGCGTGCCGACACGCGCGAACGCTATTCGGCGAAACTGGCGCACCTGCGCGCAGCCAGTGCAGCCGGCATGCCGCGCCCCCGCCGGGATTAAGGCGACCTTAGGCGCAGGGCATGCTGGTGCGGATCGAGGGCGGAATGCGTGGGAACGGGGCAAGCGCGGCTGCAACTGGTCGTTGGCACGACGGTCGTGCGCGGCTTGCCCGCGGTATTACTGGAATTACTGCGCTGGAATTACTGCGCTGGAATTACTGCGCTGGGAATTGCTGCGCGCGGCCCCATGATCGGGGCCGCCGCATTGCTGTTGCTGCCTGCGGCAGCGCAGCCGGCTTAGCGGCGGCGCTGGAAGCCGCCGTTGCGTGGCGCCGGGGCGCCGCGCGTTTCGATGTGGCGGAACACGATGCGGCCCTTGTTCAGGTCGTACGGCGACAGTTCGAGCGTCACTTTGTCGCCCATCAGGATGCGGATGTGGTTTTTCTTCATCCGGCCCGAGGTATAGGCGATCAGCTTGTGGCCGTTTTCGAGGTCGACGCGGAAACGCAGTTCCGGCAGCACTTCGGTGACGAGGCCATTCATTTCGATGAGTTCTTCTTTTGCCATGTTTGTTCTTCCTTAGATGAGGTTACGAGCTATATCGACTGGCGGGCGCTAAAAACGGGCGCAGGCGGGCCAGTGGTAAATGAAACAGTGGAGGGACGGTACGCTCAACTGCTTTGCGCGCCGTAACGAAATGGAAAGGTCGATGAAGAAAGAAAAAAAAGCCCGCACTGCGGGCTTCGTTTCAAATGTATGCCAATGCTTCAATCGCTGCCCTCCCTTGCTATCTGCAAGGTGAGGAGCCCCGGGAGCCCACGCTATCTGCGTGGTGCCGCCGATGTGTAATTCGACTAACGTATCTGGTACTACAAACCCGTCTCAGCTTGCTGTGCAAACGGCATTACACATGTCGCTCCGCACTGCTGTACTGGGGATCGTGAAGTTCATCGGAACTCCACAACAGGCCTCAGTATAGCACAGCTGCTTGTGCGGCGCACAAAGCGGCCTGCGCGCAAGCCCGCCTGCAGCGCGGGCTTGCCCAGGGAAACGTCAGAACAGGTGCCGGATGCCGAGGGCCAGGACCTCGTCCTTCGCGTTCAGCGCGCCACGATCGGCGCGGTCGCGCCGGGCGATGGCGTACACGTCGGTACGCTTGGAGAGCGGATGGTCGTAGCCGAGCGTCCACGTGGTGCGATGCGCATCCACCATGCCCGGGCGGCTGTATTCGGTGTTGGTGCGGCCGTAGCCGGCAAGCACCTTGCCGGGCCCGACCGGTACACCAAGGCCGGCGACGGCGATGTCGTGCTGGCTGTCGCTGATGGCCGCCCGGTAGCTGTCCTCGATCCGGTACAGCTGCGCAAACAGCTTGACTGCCCCGAAGTCGTAGGCGGCGCCCAGGTACCCGGCTTCCTGCTCGTGTCCATCATTGTTCGCTTCCAGGTTCAGGCGCTGGTAGCCGACCGCGGTATCGAACTTGCCGAGCTTGTAGGTGACCGTGCTGGAGAGCCCGCGATTGCGGTTGCGGTCCAGCGCGCCGGCAGCGCCTTCGGACGCCTGCAGCATCAGGTTTGCCTGCAGGCCCTTCCATGCCACCGTCGAGTAGCGCAGCGTATTGCTCCAGGCGGTGTCGCCCGCCAGCGGCGCTGTGGCGTAAATGGTGCCGAGCGGCCGGTACACCAGCAGCACTGCCGGCGAGAACGGTGTCGAGGTGCCGAACGGGTTGAGGTTGCCGGCGCTGATGTAGAACAGCGAGGTCTGGCGGCCAGCGCTAAGGCGGCCAAATCCGCCGGACAGCGCCACGAACGCGTTTTTCCCGAACAGGGGGTCGGTCGCACTCCTGCCGCCCTCGCCGGTGTCGCCGCGGAAGAAGCCCTCCAGCGCAAACTCCGCCGTCAGGCCGCCGATTTTTTCGCTGCCCTTCACGCCCCAGAACGAGGTGTTCAGACCTCCGGAATTGACGACGGTGGCTGCGCCCCGCGCCACGTTATTCGTGCTGCCGCGCGTCTTGGCCAGATAAATATCAAACAGGCCGTACACGCTGGCGTTGGACTGCGCCCAGGCCAGCGCCGGACAAAACAGTGCTGCAGCAACCATGATCCGCTTCTTCATTGCGCCCCCTTTTGGAGTGTGAGAAATTTCCTGACACCACAAGATTTCTCATGAGCACGACTCTGTCTTCTTGTGCCAAGTCAAGTGGGGGGACAAGCGGCGAATATCAGTTGGCAAGGCACAACACAGACGCCCGTAATGGCGCTCCCGAACAGCAACTATCCGGGTCGGTTACGCCCTACGGGTAGCCACCGCGGGCAGGTAAAAGCGGCGGTTCGCCAATCGCGGCCGATAGCAAGCGCCGGAACTGGTCGCGCGGGTGCTCAGTTTGACACCTCGGCCGCAACGGTGCGACAGTGATCACGCGCTCGATGAACTCTCGGGGCTGGTCACCATGACGAGCGTGCCGGAAGCCTTGCTCGCACCCTGCCGCGCGCGCGGCATCCCCATCCACCTGGCCTGAGCGGGCGAGCGCAGCCGGGTCAAAACAAGGATGATTGTGCCGGTGGCGCCGGTGGCGCCGATGGCGCGGTGCGCGCGTCCGCCAGCCGCCGCCAGACCTGCAGCTTCTGCTCGAACGTCATCGCCATGTGCGCCGGCGAACTGGACGGCAGCACGACGGTGCGGTAGCCGGCGGCCTCGAACTGTTGCGCAAATTTACCGGAAGCCTGGCCGTTGAAGCCGACCGTTTCCAGCAGCGGGCACAGTTCGCGCAGGCGCTCGAAATCGTTCGCCGCCGGCCTGCGGATGGCGGAATCGAGGCTGCCCTCGCGCTCGCAGGCGGCCAGCACGTCCCACAGGCCGACATCGTGCGCCAGCAGGCGCGGCAGTCGCTCGGCATAGGACAAGAGCGTCAGGTCTTCGCCGATCACGGCCGATAGCAGGCGCCAGAACTGGTTGCGTGGATGGGCGTAGTACTGGGCGGCGGCAAGCGACTGGGCGCCGGGAAAACTGCCCAGCACCAGGACGCGGGTGGTCGGCGACAGGACCGGTTCGAGGCCGGTCAGCAGGGCCGCCCTGGCAGGAGGAGATGAGGTCGGCATGGGGCGATTGTAGCGGCACCGGTGTAGAATCGGCTGCACAATAATCACGGCCGGAGACCCCCATGGACCAGACCGCACAGCCGCGCAACACGCGCAACATCCACACCCTGCTCGACCAGTACAGCGAAAGCCACCGCAACCCGACCAACGAACGGTTTCACTTCGTGTGTGTACCGCTGATCGTGTTTTCGCTGCTGGGCATCTTGTGGTCGATCCACCCGATCGCGGCGCTGGCCGCCGTCGGATGGGCCATGTGGTACTACTTCCAGCTCTCGAAGCCGTTCGCGCTGGGGATGCTGGCGATGTCCGCCCTCATGCTCGCGATCCTGGCGATCATGCCGCCGATGACGGTGTTGCCGCTGTCGATCGCCGTGTTCGTGGTTGCCTGGATCGGCCAGTTCATCGGCCACAAGATCGAGGGCAAGAAGCCTTCCTTCGTCGACGACCTGCGCTTCCTGCTGATCGGCCCGCTGTTCGTGCTGGGCTTCCTGTACCGGCGCCTGAACCTGGCATATTAAGTACGCTCCAAAACCGCACGCTGCCGCTTTGGAGGAGTAAACTTTTCGGGAACGCACTGCGCTTCCCGGAGACCGCCATGAAAGCCCCCCTCACCCTCATTTGCGCGGCCCTGCTCGCCGGCTGCGTCACCGCGCCGCAGTCGGGCAGCGTCTACCGCGCCTATCAAACCCAGAACGAGCAGGTCGTGCGTACCGGCACGGTCGAATCGGTGCGCAATGTCCTCATCGTCAACCCGGAGTCGGGCGTCGGCACGATGGGCGGCGCGGCGCTCGGCGGCATCGCCGGTTCGCACGCCGGCAGCGGCCGCGGCTCGGCCGCGGCGAGCATCGTCGGCGCCATCGCAGGCGGCCTGCTGGGC
>JAQGLR010000499.1 GCA_028292765.1 Massilia sp.
AGGCTGGCGTTCACCAGGTCCGGCACATAGGTCGGCGACACCACCAGGTCGTTCGAGGCCTCGAACGGCTGGCCGGACTTCAGGGCCGCCAGCGCCTGGGTCACGAAATTGTGCTTGTCCCATGGCCCGAAGAAGGAGCTGGTGCGGATGATCAGCGCCTGCGGATCGGCTTCCAGCACGCGCTGTTCGGCCTCGGCCTTGCTGCGGCCATAGACACCCAGCGGCGCCACCGGATCGGACTCGACATACGGCGCGCCCTTGCTGCCGTCGAACACCAGGTCGGTCGAGAAGGTCATGAAGCGCAGCGCATGGCGGATGCAGGCCAGCGCCAGGATGTTCGGTCCGAGCGTATTGCCGTCCATGCAGTTCTCGACATCGGTCTCGGCATCGTCGACGCGCACATAGCCGCCGGCGTTGATGATCGCCCAGGGCTTGAAGCGCTGGATCGCCGCTTCCACCGAAGCCGGGTCGGTGATGTCCATCTCCTGGCGCGTCAGCACGTGGCAGGCCAGGTTGCGCTTCTTGCAGATACGGGCAAAGGCCGAACCGAGGGTGCCGGTCGCGCCGGTGATCAGGATCGGCTGCACCACATTCGACTTGAACTGGCCGCGCACCGCGATGTCGGCGACCGCGGTGCGGGTGGCCACCGGTTTGCACATGAAGCGGTCGGGACGGCGCCACCAGCCCTCGCCCTGCAGCACGGGGTTCGATAACGGGCGGCCCGAGGACAATTCGCGCATCAGGTTCGCCACGGCGGTCGGGCGTGGTTCCGGTCCGCGCACATCGAATGGACCCGGCTCGTAGTAGCCGCGGCATTCGGTGACCAGGCAGTTCCAGTCGTAGGAGCCGAGCAGGGCCCAGACCGTGACGGCGCGCACGTCGGCGCCTTTCTCGCGCACCTTCCTGGCGGCGTTCCAGATTTCCACGAGCCAGCGCATCTGGTCTTCGCGGTTGGCGTCGATGTGGGCTTCGGTGACGGCGATCGGCAGGCCGTAGCGCTCCCAGGTTTCCTGCAGCAGCGGGCCAATGCCCGGCGTCGGCGTCGCCAGCACGCGCGGCGTTTCGATGTCGGCGAACAGCTGGCCGTCGTAATCGCCCCAGCGGCTCTCGGGATAGCGTTCGCGGCGGTGGTCGAGCCAGCGCTCGCTCGTGGCGTAGTAGTTTACGCCGATGATGTCGGGCGGGCAGGGATTCTCGCGGAACCACTGTAGTTCTTCGGGCGTGGCGCCGGACTGGACCAGGTAATCGTACATCTTGTGGTCTTCGTCTATCATCCCGCACAGCAGGTCCCAGCCCAGCCAACGCCGCTCGTTGAAGAAGTTGACCAGCTCTTCCATCTCCGGCGTACCATAGGTCTTCGACAGGTCGTCGGTCTGTACCAGTTTCGCGTCCGGGTTGACTGCGCGGATGGCGCGCATCGCCAGCACCGTGCCCTTGCATTCGCCCAGCAGCGCGCGCACGAACAGTTCGTGGGTCTCGCCGTGGGGGTACCAGACGCCATACAAGCCTGAGAAGCGCGCTGTGGTCAACGGTTCGTTGACCGGGGTGTAGTACTCGGCCCAGGGGTAGCGATTCGCTACCGCGCTGGCGTACTCGGCGAGCTTTTCAGGAAAGTCGGCATCGACCAGGCTGGTATGGCGCGGGCCGCTGCCGTGGTGCAGCAGGCCGACGATGGGGGTAACGCCCAGCTTCTGCAGCACCGGCAGGCGCTCGTCGGACCAGGTCCAGTCGGCGTCTTCGATGCGGTCGGGTGCGACGCACTCCCACAGTACCGGATAGCGGATCGCCTTGATGCCGAGGGAAGCGAAGCGTTCGATGTCTTGCAGGCGGCCGACGTGGCCATTGCGTTCCATCTGGCTGAAGTAGTTGTCGCGCACACGGTTCACCGTGCACTCAAGACCGCCCCAAAGCGCCAGCTCTGGTGCGGTATCTGGCTGGATTTGCTTGTCGTAGTTCATGAGATATTCCTGCTTTGATGAAGACAGGCTCCAGACTAGCGGCCACACGCGTGGTCTTGTGTGAGGCGGCGAACATATAACAGATTTTTCGGACTAGTCCTACTTTTTGCCTAATAACCGTTTCCTCTGCCAAATATCATTTATCTTCATCGAAATCGTGCGCTACGCCTCACGCATGGCGTGCAAAAATGTGACATTCTTGCCTGTTCGGCAATTCCGTCGAAGCGAGACCGGGAGCGCTCTATGTATATGGTGTATTGGACGATTTTTGAGGAAACGGAGACCCGCCCGCATGCCGAAGGCTTCGGCACCGACGAGATGGTCAAGGCGATGGGCTTCATGGAGGAGCTGCGCCGCCGCCAGCGCGCCGGCGAGGGCGTGCGCTTCATTACGATGTGTTCGGAACATCCGGATGTGGTCGGGCATCCGGGGGTGGACGTGACGGGGCCTGCTTATAACTGGAAGAAGCGCCGGTCCTAGGGCTGTCGATCGATGGATACATGAACGCCTGCGCGGCACCAGGCAGAACCCGTCAGCCGGATGGAAGGGAGAACGCGTCGGCGAGTGCCTGCACTTCACCCGTATGGGTAGCGTCGTAGCCTGGCAGGGCGGCGACCAGCCGGTGATAGGCCGGCTGCCGCATCAGCTCGACCAGTTCGCGCATCGCCGGTGCGTCGAGGGCGTCGCTGCGCACGGCGAAATAGTACTCCTCGCGCACGAGCGGGATGAAGTCGAGCTTGAATTGCGCAGCCGCGGCGCGCATGCCGATGCCGGCGTCGGCCATGCCGCTGGCGATATAGGCGGCCACTGCCGAATGCGTGAACTCGGCGCTATTGAAGCCGTTGATCGATTCCGGTGGCGGGCCGTCGGCCTCCAGCATCATCTCCAGCAGCATGCGCGTGCCCGAGCCGGCCTGGCGATTCACGAAACGCACCTCGGGCCGCGCCAGGTCCGCCAGGCCTTGCAGTCCGAGCGGATTGGCGCGCGCGACGATCAGGCCCTGTTCGCGGCCGGCCACGTGGACCAGGCAGTGCTGTTCCGGATCGAGCCAGCGCCGGTACCAGCTGGCCGTCGCTTGCGCGAAGCGGCCGATGGGGATATGAAAGCCGGCCAGGTCGCATTCGCGCCGCGCCAGCGCCGCCACCGCGTCGGTACTGGTACGGTAGCGCAGGTCGACGGGCAGGACGTCGCGGTCGATACTCGCGATCAGCGCAGCCACCGCGAAGCCGTGACTGGCATCCATGCGCAGGGTGCGCAGGGTGGCCGAAGAGGCGCGCCCGAGTTCCGCTTCCAGTTCCGAAGCGAGGCTGTGCAGCGTCGGCGACAGGCGCGCGGCGATGCGGCGGTCTGCCCAGACCAACTTTTGCGCCAGCGGCGTGAGCGCCGTGCCGCGCCCGCGCCCGGTCTGCAGGAGCTGCTCGCCGAACAGGACTTCGGCCGCGCGCAGCAGGCCCCAGGCATAACGATAAGACAGGCCGACGGCCTTCGCCGCTTGGGCGATCGAGCCGGTGTCCTGGATCGATAGCAGCAGGCCGAGCAGGTCCTTGGTGTCGAGTGGCGGCTCGCCCTTGACGCTAATTTCCCAATGCGGGCGGATATGAACTTTGAACATAGGCTAAAAATAGCCTATTTCTCGCAGAAAAGCATCATGTTACCCTCCTCAAAATCACAAAAATTGATGATTTGATATGCTATTAAAAGCATATTTCATACGTATAAAAACCGGAGGGGACATGGCGTTATTTGATTTTCTCAACAAGGAACATACGATCGCGGGGCCGGGCTTCAACCGCTGGCTGGTGCCGCCCGCAGCGCTCGCGATCCACCTGTGCATCGGCATGGCCTATGGCTTCTCGGTGTTCTGGCTGCCGCTCTCGAAAGCGATCGGCATCACCGAGCCGGTAGCGTGTGCCGCCGACATGGGCTTCATGGCGCAGATATTCTCCACCAGCTGCGACTGGAAGATTTCGATGCTCGGCTGGATGTTCACGCTGTTCTTCGTCTTCCTGGGCCTGGCCGCCTGGCTGTTCGGCGGCTGGCTCGAGCACGCAGGTCCGCGCAAGGCCGGCCTGGTGTCGGCAGTCTGCTGGTGCGGCGGCCTGGTCATTTCGGCGCTGGGCATCTATACCCACCAGATCTGGCTGATGTGGCTCGGTTCGGGCGTCATCGGCGGCATTGGCCTGGGACTGGGCTATATCTCGCCCGTCTCCACCCTCATCAAATGGTTCCCGGACCGGCGCGGCATGGCCACCGGCATGGCGATCATGGGCTTCGGCGGCGGCGCCATGATCGGCGCCCCCCTTGCCGACAAGCTGATGAAGCACTTCGCCAGCGCCACTTCGGTCGGCGTATGGGAAACTTTCCTGGCCCTGGCCGCGATCTACTTCGTCTTCATGGTCGCCGGCGCACTGACTTATCGCGTGCCCGCCACCGGCTGGAAGCCTGAAGGCTGGACCCCGCCGGCCAAGACCGCCAATACGATGATCACCTCGCGTCACGTGCACGCCAGCCGCGTCTGGGGCATCCCCCAGTTCTGGCTGATCTGGGGCGTGCTGTTCCTGAACGTCTCGGCCGGCATTGGCATCCTCGGCATGGCCTCGCCGCTGCTGCAGGAAGTGTTCGGCGGGCGCCTGATCGGCGTCGACCTGGGGTTCAACGAGCTCGACTCGGCGCAAAAGGGCCAGATCGCGGCCATCGCCGCCGGCTTCACGGGCCTGCTGTCGCTGTTCAATATCGGTGGCCGCTTCGCGTGGGCATCGTGCTCCGACTACATCGGCCGCAAGGCGACGTATTTCATTTTCCTGATCCTCGGTTTCGTACTCTACGCATCGATTCCTTCGATGGCGCACGCAGGCCAACTGGCCTTGTTTGTCGGCTTCATTTGTATCATCCTGTCGATGTATGGCGGCGGCTTTGCCACCGTTCCGGCCTACCTGGCCGACCTGTTCGGCACGCAGATGGTGGGCGCGATCCACGGCCGCCTGTTGACGGCCTGGGCTGCGGCTGGTGTGCTTGGTCCGATCCTGATCAACTACATCCGCGAGTACCAGATCGCCAACGGCGTGCCGAAGGCGCAAGCCTACGACGTGACGATGTACGTGCTGGCTGGCCTGATCGTGGTGGGCATCGTTCTGAATGCGATGATCCGTCCACTGGCCGACAAGCACTTCATGACCGATGACGAACTGGTCGCCGAGAAGAAGCTGGCGCACGAACGCGACATCTCCGCGGCGAGCGGCTCGCGCGCCGGCCGCAGCGGTGGCGCAGGCGTTGCCAGCAACCCGGCCGTGGCGGGGTTTGCCTGGGCGGCGGTCGGCATTCCGCTGATGCTGGGCGTCTGGATCACGCTGCAGAAGGCGTCGGTGCTGTTCAAGTAAGAAGGCGCCGGCGTGCGTTGAACGCGTGGACGGCGAAGCCGGCCACGCGTTCAACCAGCATGTGGCACATCGCGTCACATCAGCAGGCGGTAACGCTGTTCGATTATTGAAGAAAACACTGCTCGACGTTCCGCGTGGGCACGGACTATCCACCCTACCAACAGGGACAGAATCATGAACCATCCCATCATCCCGATCGCCGTCGCCGCCGCTGGCGCGACCCGCCAGCGCAAGCGCGAAGCCCCGAAGGGCCGCCGCGTCGACCCGCAGGCGCTCGCCGACGTCCAGGCCCTGCTTGGCAGCGAGTCGCGCCAGCGCGACCTGCTCATCGAACACCTGCACAAGATCCAGGACCGCTTCGGCTGCCTCTCGAGCGCCCACATGGCGGCCCTGGCCCAGGAAATGCGCCTCGCGCAAACCGAGGTCTACGAAGTCGCCACCTTCTACCACCACTTCGACGTGGTGAAGGAAGGGGAGAGCGCACCGGCCGCGCTGACCGTGCGCGTGTGCGCCGGCCTGTCGTGCGAGATGGCGGGCGCCCGGGAACTGCTGGCGAAACTGCCCCTGCTGCTGGGGCGCGAGGTGCGTGTGCTGGAGGCGCCGTGCGTCGGCCGCTGCGAACAGGCGCCGGCAGCGGTGGTGGGACAGCATGCGGTGCCGCATGCGGACATCGAAACGGTGCTGGCGAAGATCAGCGCCGGTGCGACCACGGACGAGGTCACGGATCACGTCGGCTACATGGAATACCGCAAGGATGGCGGCTATCGATTGCTGCACGCCTGCGTGGCGGGCGAGCACGACGTCGAGCAGGTGATCGAGACGCTTGAAACGTCCGGCCTGCGCGGCCTCGGCGGCGCCGGCTTCCCCTTGGGGCGCAAGTGGCGCATCGTCCGCAATGAAGCCGGCCCACGCCTGATGGCGATTAACATCGACGAAGGCGAGCCGGGCACCTTCAAGGACCGTGTCTACCTCGAACGCGACCCGCACCGCTTCCTGGAAGGCGCCCTGATCGCGGCCTGGGCGGTGGGCATCGAAGCCATCTACATCTACCTGCGCGACGAATACCACGGCTGCCGCGCCATGCTGGAAGCGGAGCTGGACAAGCTGCGTGCCGACCCGCCGGTAGCGGGCATGCCGCCGATTCACCTGCGCCGCGGCGCCGGCGCCTACATCTGCGGCGAGGAGTCGGCGATGATCGAATCGATCGAGGGCAAGCGCGGCATGCCGCGCCTGCGCCCGCCGTATGTGGCACAGGTGGGGCTGTTCGGCCGGCCCACGCTGGAGCACAATTTCGAGTCGCTGCACTGGGTGCGCGAGATCCTCGAGCGCGGCGGCGACTGGTTCGCCAGCCACGGGCGCAACGGGCGGCGCGGCCTGCGTTCGTTCTCGGTGTCGGGGCGGGTGCGCTCACCCGGCGTAAAGCTGGCCCCGGCAGGCATCACGGTGCGCGAACTGATCGACGAGTACTGCGGCGGCATGCAGGACGGGCACACGTTCTACGCCTACCTGCCGGGGGGCGCCTCGGGCGGCATCCTGCCGGCCGCCATGGGCGACATCCCGCTCGACTTCGATACCTTGCAGCCCTACGGCTGCTTCATCGGCTCGGCCGCGGTGGTGATCCTGTCGAATCGCGACAGCGCCATGGCCGCCGCCCGCAATACGCTCGCCTTCTTCAAGGACGAATCCTGCGGCCAGTGCACGCCCTGCCGCAACGGCACCGCCAAGGCACTCGACATCATCCGCCAGCCGCAGTGGAACGTGCCCCTGCTGGGCGAGCTGTCGCAGGTCATGCGCGATGCGTCGATCTGCGGCCTCGGCCAGGCCGCGCCGAACCCATTCGATTGCGTCATCAAATACTTCCCGCACGAGCTGGCTCAGTAAAGGTAAACCGTCATGAACGCCGTCATCCCTACCGTTACATTCGAACTCAATGGCCGCGAGGTCGTCGCGCTGCGCCACGAAACCCTGATCGAGGTCGCCGCACGCGAGGGCGTCGAGATCCCGCGCCTGTGCTACAAGGAAGGCTTCGATGCCGTCGGCAATTGCCGCTCCTGCATGGTGGAGATCGACGGCGAGCGCGTGCTGGCGCCGTCCTGCTGCCGCAACCCGACGCCGGGCATGAAGGTGAGCACCGACAGCCCGCGCGCGACCGCCGCCCAGAAGATGGTGCTCGAACTGCTGCTGTCCGACATGCCCGAGGCCGAGTACACGCGCAAGAACGAAGTCGACCTGTGGGCCGAAAAGCTCGGTCTCGGCAGGCCGCGCTTCACGCCCACGCGCAGGCAGCCGCAGCGTGACGACAGCCACGCCGCGATCACCGTCAACCTCGACGCCTGCATCCAGTGCACGCGCTGCGTGCGCGCCTGCCGCGCCGAGCAGGTGAACGACGTGATTGGCCTGGCCTTCCGCGGCGAAGGGGCGAAGATCGTGTTCGACCAGGACGACCCGCTCGGGGCCTCGACCTGCGTGGCCTGCGGCGAATGCGTGCAGGCCTGCCCGACCGGCGCCCTGATGCCGGCGCGCGAAGTGGCGCTGAACATCCCGGACAAACAGGTCGATTCGGTCTGCCCCTACTGCGGCGTCGGCTGCCAGTTGACCTACAACGTCAAGGACAACAAGATTCTCTACGTGGAAGGGCGCGACGGCCCGGCCAACCATGGCCGCCTGTGCGTCAAGGGGCGCTACGGGTTCGACTACGCGCACCATCCGCACCGCCTGACAAAACCCCTGATCCGGCGCGCAGGCGTCCCGAAGAGCGGCGAGTTCAGCATGGATCCGGACCGCGTGCTCGACGTGTTCCGTGAAGCGACCTGGGAAGAAGCGCTGGCGCTGGCCGGCGGCAAGCTTGCCGGCATTCGCGACACGCACGGCGGCGCTGCGCTGGCAGGCTTCGGCTCGGCCAAGGGCAGCAACGAGGAAGCCTACCTGTTCCAGAAGCTGGTGCGCACGGGTTTCGGGACGAACAACGTCGACCACTGCACCCGCCTGTGCCACGCCTCGTCGGTGGCGGCCCTGCTGGAGGGAATCGGCTCGGGAGCCGTCTCGAACCCGGTGATGGACGTCACGCGGGCCGAGGTGATCGTCGTCATCGGCGCCAACCCGACCGTGAACCACCCGGTGGCGGCGACCTGGATCAAGAATGCGGTCAAGCTGGGGGCCAAGCTGGTCGTGCTCGACCCGCGCCGCTCGGAGCTTGCACGCCACGCCCACCGCTACCTGCAGTTCAAGCCGGATACCGACGTGGCGCTCCTGAACGCGCTGATGCATGTGATCGTCACCGAAAAACTGGTTGACGAGGCCTTCATCGCCAGCCGCACGATCGGTTACGAACAGCTGGAGGCGAACGTCGCCGAGTACAGCCCGGAAGCCATGGCGCCGATCTGCGGCATCGATGCCGAGACGATCCGCTATGTCGCGCGCCTGTACGCCACCTCGAAAGGCTCGATGATCCTGTGGGGCATGGGCATTTCCCAGCACATCCACGGCACCGACAATGCGCGCTGCCTGATCGCGCTGGCGCTGATGACGGGCCAGATCGGCCGTCCCGGCACCGGCCTGCATCCGCTGCGCGGCCAGAACAACGTGCAGGGCGCGTCCGATGCCGGCCTGATCCCGATGACGCTGCCGGACTACCAGCGCGTCGACAACCCGGCCGCGCGCGCGAAATTCGAAGCCGCCTGGGGCGCCACGCTCGATCCGAAGCCGGGCCTGACCGTGGTCGAGATCATGGACGCAATCCATCACGGCCAGATCCGCGGCATGTACATCATGGGCGAGAACCCGGCCATGTCCGACCCCGACGCCAACCACGCGCGCGCCGCGCTGGCCGCGCTCGAGCACCTGGTGGTGCAGGACATCTTCCTGACCGAGACGGCCTACCTGGCGGACGTGATCCTGCCGGCCTCCGCTTTTCCGGAAAAGACCGGCACCTTCACGAATACCGACCGCGTGGTGCAGCTGGGCCGGCAGGCGATCGACCCGCCGGGCGACGCGAAACAGGACCTGTGGATCATCCAGCAGCTGGCGCAGCAGCTCGGCCTGCCATGGAATTACCAGCATGTGTCGGAAGTGTTCGACGAGATGCGCCGCACCATGACCAGCATCGGCGGCATCACCTGGGAGCGACTCGAGCGCGAGGGCGCCGTGGTCTACCCCTGCCTGGAGGAGGGCGACGCCGGCCAGCCGGTGGTCTTCACCGACACCTTCCCGCGCGAGGGCGGCCGCGCGCGTTTCGTCCCGGCCGACATCATCCCGGCCGACGAACGGCCCGACGCCGAGTACCCGATGGTGCTGATCACGGGCCGCCAGCTGGAACACTGGCACACCGGCAGCATGACGCGGCGCGCCACCGTGCTCGACGCGCTCGAGCCCGATCCGGTGGCCCTGGTGCACCCGCTCGACCTGGAACGTTTGGGGGTGAAGCCGGGCGGGATCATCACGATCAGCTCGCGCCGCGGCCAGGTGGCGCTGTATGCGCGCGCCGACGACAGCTCGCCCGCGGGCGCGATCTTCGTGCCGTTCTGCTACTACGAAGCGGCGATCAACCGGCTGACCAACGCCGCGCTCGACCCGGTCGGTAAAATCCCCGAATTCAAGTACTGCGCCATCAAGGTGAGCGCGGGCGGGGAGCTCGCACCGCAGGGGAGCTACGGTGGCGGCCAAATTCTGGAGGGCATGGCACAATTGGCAACATGAACTGTCCAGACTTGCCTCGTTACCGTCCGCTCCTCTCCGATGCGCACGCCCACCTCACGCACGAGGTCAGCGTGCTCGACGAGCGTGCGCGCCGCTCCACCATCTCGATTCCCGCCGAGCGCCCGCTGACGGTGTACGTCGACAAGCGCGAGCTGGTCACCCAGATGACCCTGGGCGGTGCACCGGAGGCGCTCACCCTCGGCTACCTGCGCAACCAGCGCCTGGTGCGCAGCATCGAAGACGTGGTCTCGGTGCAGGTGGACTGGTCGGTCGATGCGGTGGCGGTCGTCACCCGCAGCGGCATCGCCGATGTCGAAGAGCGCACCGCGAAAAAAGTCGTCACCACCGGCTGCGGCCAGGGATCGGTATTTGGCGGATTGATGGATGAGATCGAGAGTATTTCCTTGAGTGATACTGCCCGGCTGCAGCAGTCGGTCGTCTACCGCATCGTCGACACCATCCGCACCCAGCAATCGATCTACAAGCAGGCCGGGTCCGTGCACGGCTGCGCGCTGTTTTCCAGCACCGGCGAGCTGCTGTATTTCATCGAAGACGTGGGCCGCCACAACGCGGTCGACGCCATCGCCGGCCTGATGTGGCTGGACGGCATGCGCGGCGACGACAAGGTGTTCTACACCACCGGCCGCCTGACGTCGGAGATGGTGATCAAGGGCGCCCAGATGGGCATTCCCTTCCTGCTGTCGCGCTCGGGCACCACGCAGATGGGACACATGGTGGCCGAACGGGTCGGCATGTCGCTGCTGGCGCGCTGCAGCGGCAAGCACTTCCTGCTGCTGGCCGGGCAGGAGCGGCTGGTGTTCGAGCCGGCGCTGCTCGAGCTGCCGGGGCCGGTGCTGCCAGGCCCGGTGCAGCCGGCCTGAGCCGGCCGGGCCGCCCCATCATGTCCCTGTACGACGCCACGGCGCACGCCTTCGCGCTGCTGTTTTCCGGCGACGCGGCCTTGTGGCGCATCATCTGGGTGTCGCTCAAGACCAGCATCATCGGCCTGCTGCTGGCCGCGCCCCCGGCCGTGTTGCTGGGCTATGCGATCGCCATGCACCGTTTCCCGGGCCGGCGCATCGCCGTCTGGCTGGCGCAGTGCGCGCTGTCGCTGCCGACGGTCCTGATTGGTTTACTGCTGTACCTGCTGCTGTCGCGGCGCGGGCCGCTGGGTTCCCTCGAGTGGCTGTTTTCGCAGCCTGGCATCATCCTCGGGCAGTTCGTGGTGGGCTTGCCGGTGCTGCTTGCCTTTACACTGGCGGCGGTGCAGGGCCTGGACGCGCGCTATGCCGAAACCGCGCGCGCACTGGGCGCCTCGCGCTGGCGCACCATGGCCACCGTACTGCACGAGGCGCGCTATGGCGTGATGGCGGCCGTCATCAGCGGTTTTGGACGCGTGATTTCGGAAGTCGGCTGCGCCCTGATGGTCGGCGGGAACATCGAGGGCGAAACCCGCACCATCACCACCGCCATCGCGCTGGAAACGAGCAAGGGCGAGTTCGCGCAGGGGATTGCGCTCGGCATCGTGCTGGTGGCGCTGGCGCTGCTGATGAACGGCGCCCTGATGCTGCTGCAGGGCGAAGCGCATACGGCGGGAGGGCGGGCATGAGTGTCGGTAAAAGCGTGGGCACCAATGCGCTGCTGACGGTGCGCGGCCTGTCCCGGCGCCACGGCGAGCGGCTGCTGTTCGACATCGACGAATTGCGGCTCGACGCCGCCAGCGCCTATGTGCTCACCGGCGCCAATGGCGCCGGCAAAAGCACGCTGCTGCGCGCGCTGGCCGGGCTGGAAAGGGTGGAAGCCGCGGAGGTCGAATTCGACGGCAAGCTTGTTAGCCTGCACCCGTATTCGAAGGCGCTGCGCCAGGCCATCGTGTACGTGCACCAGCACCCGATCATGTTCTCCACCAGCGTCGCGCACAACATCGCCTATGGCCTGCTGGCGCGCGGCGAACCGAAGGCGCGCGTGGCGCAGCTGGTGGAGGAAGCGATGGCCTGGGCAGGGGTGGCGCGCCTGGCAGGCACCGATCCGGCGCGCCTGTCGGGCGGCGAGAAGCAGCGCGTGGCGCTGGCGCGCGCCCGCGTGCTGCAACCGCGCCTGCTGCTGCTCGACGAGCCGACCGCCAACCTCGACGGCGCCGCGCGCGAACAGGTGATCGCCCTGATCCCGACGCTGATGGAAAAGGGCAGCACCGTGGTGATGGCCTGCCACGACCGCGACCTGATCGGATTGCCGGGTGTGCGCCGCCTGAAGCTGCGCGACGGCCGGCTCGAATACCGAACCCTCAAAGGAGACATCGATGAAACGCCGTAAGCTGATGGCAGTCCTGCTGTGCGCAATGTTCGCTTCACCGCTGGCGCTGGCGCAAGACGCGATCCGCCTGTCGACCACCACCAGCACCGAGAACTCGGGCCTGCTGAAACACCTGCTGCCCGTCTTTGAAGCGAAGACCGGCATCAGGGTGAAGGTGATCCCGGTCGGTACCGGCAAGGCGCTCGAACTGGGCAAGAACGGGGACGTGGACCTGACCCTGGTGCATGCGCGAGCACTGGAAGACAAATTCGTGCGGGAGGGCTGGGGCATCGACCGGCGCGACGTGATGTACAACGATTTTCTTGTCGTCGGCCCGCAGTCGGATCCGGCCAGGGTGCGCGGCAGCAAGGATGTCATCGCCGCCTTCGCGAAGATCGCCGCCAGCGGCGCCAGGTTCATTTCGCGTGGCGACAATTCCGGCACCGACGTGATGGAAAAGGGCTACTGGCAAGCGGCGGGCACGAAGCCGGCGGGCGGGAGCTATGTGTCGGCGGGCCTGGGCATGGGCGAGGTGCTGAACATGGCCGCCGAGATGCGCGCCTATACGCTGACCGACCGCGCCACCTACGGCGCCTACAAGGCAAAAACGGGCCTGGACATCCTGGTCGAGGGAGACAGGCGCATGTTCAACCCCTACGGCATCATCGCCGTCAATCCGGCCAGGCACCCGGGCGTGAACTATCGTGGCGCGAAGCAATTGATCGAATGGATTACCTCATCCGAGGCACAGGCGCGCATCGCCGCCTTCAAACCGGCCGGGGAACAGCTGTTTTTCCCGAGCGGAAGCAAGTAAAAACGAAAAAGCGGCCGAGGCCGCTTTTCCTTGTTGCGCTGCTCTTGCGCTGCGCTTGCGCAGGTTTTACTTCTGCAGCCCTTTACGCTTGCGCGCGGTCGCGCCCGCAGCCAGCAGCGCGATGCCGAACAGGGCGAGCGAGCCCGGCTCCGGTACTTCATTCAGTTCTGCCAGCTTGAACTGGCCGTTCGAACCGATGAAGAAATACTCGCCCGGACGGTTGCGGTAGGTGGTCTCGGTGCAGCCGCCAGCCGTGAAGCCGGCGTACTGGCAGGCCACTTCGCTGACCAGGGTCGTGCTGGGCGTGCCGAGCGTGTTTGCATTGGTGAAGGCAAACGACAGGATCGATTGACGCGACAGGTCCTGGCCGGCGCTATTGAAGAAGTAGCCCGTGGCGAGCATGCCGGGTGCGGCCTGCGCGAACACGCTGACCTGGCCATTGCGTGTCGGGACGCCGCTTTCATCGACGAGGCCGCCGCCGCCCAGCACGTCGAACTCGGCGATCACCTCACCCAGGTTGGCGCCAAAGTACCCGTCGGTGCTGGCATACTCGTTGTTGTCCGGGTTCCGGTACATGCGGATGGTGCCGCCGCTGAAAGTAAAGCTGCCGCCGAATTCGCCGTTGCCGCGCGCTTCGAAGGTGGCGGTGACATTGCCCCCTGCGAAGTTCATCGGGAACAGCTGGCCATTGCTGTCCGCCTGGACAATGTTGAAGACAGCATGTTCGCGGAACGAGAACGAATTGCCGCCGCTTGGCATGAGCTGGATGAAGGCGTTGCCGTTGAAGTCCAGGTATTCATCGATGACTTGGCCAGTCGTGAAGCCGCCGCCGTTGGGATTGAACACCCAGTCGTTCATGACCGGACTCGCGATTGCGGCACCGGTCGTGCCCAGCGCGAAGGCTGCTGCACAGATAAGTTTTTTAAGGGAATTCATTGTTTTCTTTCGACAATTTGTCGTCAGGGTAGAGGAACTTTTGGTAAAGCAATTGCCATGCCTGAATAAAATAATGTATCTAATCAAGCGCTTGGATTTTTCAAATTCTTGTTTCGTGAATATGTGTAAAGAATCTCGACAAGTGCTTGTTTCTATTGAGAATTTTTAGTGGTCAATATAGATTTTTAAAAGATAAACTTATTGCAATTACGTCAATCATCAATCCGTGCAAAATGGTAACAATTCTAGGCGGCACGAAATGGGCGCTAGCGCCAGGCCGGGATGACGCAAGACGCGCCAACAAAAACGCCAGCCCGAAGGCTGGCGTTTTTAATGTCTTTTCCGGGTCGCGCCGGCAGCGAACAGTCCCTCAGGAATCGGTGCGGCGCACATTCCCGAGCAGGATGCCCTCGAAGGGAGCGGGGCCGGTGCCGATGACGACGCCGTCGTCGGCGATGTGGAAGGTGCGGATCTGGCGGCTATGCTTCGATCCCCTGACCTTGACGACCGAGATGACGGTGTGCAGCTCCGCCTGGTGCTCGACATAGCGCAGCATGATCACGACATCGGCGAGGACCACGCTGCCGTAAGGGCTGAAGCGCAGCTCCTCGAAACGGTCTTCCATTTCGGTCGTCATCAGCAGGGTAACGCCTTTGCTCGCGAGCGCTGTTGCCATGCGGTACAGCGACTCCGCAAAATCCTCGCGCGCTTCCGGCGCCAGCGACATCATGAAGCCAGGAATCGAGTCGAGGACCATCCGCGTCGCCTTTGTCCGCTCGATGAGGCTGACCAGGTCGTGCAGCGTTTCATCGATCGACAGGTCGAGCGCGCTGGCGCTGGCCAGGCTGACCTGGCCGGAGCGGACGAGCTCGTCCAGCCGGGCGTTCATCAGCTGGGTCGGATTGCGCTCGAACAGGGCGACGACGCCGGTTTCGCCATTTCGCGCACCGGCCGCCAGGAACTCGGTCGCCAGGATTGTCTTGCCCGAGCCGGTCGGCCCGCTCACCAGCACTATGTGGCCGTCCGGAAAGCCGCCACCGAGCATGTCGTCGAGTACCGGAACGCCGCTCGACAACCGTGTCCGGGCCGCCTGTGCCGACGCGTCCAGGTAGGGCGGTTCGATGGCGGGCAAGTGGCGGGGGAACACTTCGATGCCATTGCGATCGATGCGGAAGGCGTGCAGGCCTGGCCGCTGCCGCTGCCCGCGCATCTTGATGACCTGGAGCTTGCGCGACATGACATTGCGCTGCACGTGCTGGCTGAGCCAGATGATGCCGTCGGCAACCGTAAAAATCGGGTTCTCGTCGGCTTCGTTGGCCTGGTATTCGCCGATCAGGAAAGTGGTCGCGTTCCAGCCCGTCATGTGGGTGACCAGTTGTTGCACGAAATTTTGCAGCGCCGCCACATCTTGATGGTCGGCGCGTACGCTCTGGACGAACGAGCGGAACGAGTCGATGAACACCAGCGCCGGCCCGTGGGTACGCACTTCCTCGAGGATGCGGGCCAGCACGGCGTCGTAATTGCCTTCCTCGACCTGGGATGCGAGGCTGATGAAGTTGACCGCGTCGCCGACCTTGTCGAAATCGAAGAAGCTGAATTGCTGCTGGTAGCGCAGCATTTTTACCGGCGGTTCGCCCATGGCGGTAAAGAACAGTGCACGGCGCTGCGGAGAGGCAAGGCCGAACATGATTTGCTGGGCAAAAGTCGTCTTGCCACTGCCGGGAGCGCCACCGATGATATTGAACGAGAGCTCGGGCAGGCCACCGCCGAGGACGGTGTCAAATCCGGGAACAGCAATTGGCAGCAGGCGCAGGTCAATTTTCTCGCTCATGACGCCTTACTCCTCAATATTCTTGGTGGTTTCATCTTCCGTAAATGTGGTGCTCAGGAATTTGGTTGCCAGCCGCAGGCCGATCAGATCCGCCAGCACCGTAATATAGGTCAACAGTAGTGCATGGTTCGCAGCAACGATATCCTCTGATGTACGGTCATTGAGGCTGCGCTCGAACTCCGCATATGCCGTCCGTGTCGCGCCGGGCCCGAGGCGTGGCAGCCACGGGAAGGCTGCTTCGTGCGCCGCAATGCTGCGCACGAACAGCAGCTCCGCGCTCAGGGGGCCGATCAGGGGACTGAATTTGCGAAACAGGGTTTGCCAGAGCCGGATCGCCTCCGCAGCACTCTCGGCAGCACTATCGCTGGCAAGGCGTCCCATCATTGTCGCAAACAGCTCGGTCGGTATTGGCATAGCGTCCAGGCAACAGAAAGGTGACCCGTTGACGAAGAATGCGCCAAAGGAGGGCAGACGGATATGTCCAGAAGCTTATTCTATCTGAATGTATGCGCAGTGGATGCATTCGGACAAGCAGGAGCGATCGGAAGGCCGAGCATCACCTCGGTACCGTGGGTCCGTTCGCTTCTCACGATGAGCTCGCCGCCATGCCGGGCGACGCGTTCATGCAGGTCAAGCAGGCCAAAGCTGCTCGGTTTGCGGGGCGCGGCGGGGTCGAAACCGATGCCGTTGTCGATGATGCGCATGGACAGCATGTCGCCGGCGGCGTCCAGACGGACGGCGACCCGGCTCGCCAGGGAATGACGAAACACGTTGTTGAGGCACTCCTGCAGCACGCGGTGAACGGTCAGTACTTCTTCTTCACCGAGGACCAGGTCGGGAATGCCGCTACCGACGCCCAGCTCGCAGGCGATGCCGCTGGCCCGGGTGAACTTGCGCAATTCCATCTCGACGGTCGCGTGCAGGCCCAGCTCCAGGCATGACGGGCGCAGCTCGCCCATCAGCTCCTTGACGGTACGCAGCGTGACGTCGACATTGTCGAGTGCCGATCCGATGCGGTCGCGCAGGCGATAGTGGCGCTTGGTCGTGTGCTGGTGCAGCATGACGATGTCGATGCGCAGCGCCAACAGGTTCTGGCCGAGCGAATCGTGCAGTTCCTGCGAAATGCGCTTGCGTTCATCCTCGCGCGTGGCGAGCTGGTGCGCGAGTAGCTCGTGCAGTTTGTGTTCGGAAGAACGCAGCGCTCCTTCGGCCTGTTCGAGGGCGAAGATCTTTTCCACCAGCGCCTGGTTGACCAGCATCTGGTCCTGAGCCAGGCTCAGCAGTTCTGCTGCATGAGCGGCATCACGGTCGTCCAGCGCCGCTTTGCCGCGTCCATTGGGCAGTTCGCGTAGCTCTTCCTGGTGCCGGCCGCGGTCATCATTGTTGTAGCTTGGAGTGTTTGTGCCCATGTCAAAAGCCGAGTTGATGTACCACAATCTGCGGAGTTGCGAAAACTGCTAACTGTTCAGACGCTAGGCAATTTGGGCCGCCAAGTCAAGAGAAAGCGGGGGGCGGGGACGAATTGTGCTGTCGACTGGACGAACGAACGCATTGGGAGGCGCCGCTCACGCGTTCAAGCACCCCGTAAACTGTCGCGACGTTGCCACACGTGCAGTTGAACGCGTGAGCGGCGCCTCTGCCGGTCAGCGCCACTGATCGGGTACAGCCGCCCAGCCTACGGGTCGCATCCCGATCGAGCTTGCTCAGCCGCAGGCACTCCAGCGGTCACCGGGACCCGGATCGGGTCGTAAGGACTGACCTGAACATGCCCGTACGACCGTGGTACATCGGACCATGCAGGTCTGCAGGCGAACGAGAAGCTACCGTTCGCCTGCTTACGACCCTTCAACGTATAGTCGAGACCGTGAGGCGGCTTTGCCTGGGATCGGAAGACTCCCGCCAGCCCTCCCTATACGGCAGTCAAACGCCGCTCAGAGTACCTTGCGCCCGCTGATGATGCGCAGCAAGACGACAACGACGGCCACGACCAGGAGAATGTGAATCAGTCCACCGGCAGCCGTGGAGGTGACCATTCCGAGAAGCCACAAGATGACGAGTACAACAGCAAGGGTATAGAGCATTTTTTACTTTCTAATTATAGGGAGGAGGCGCAAGGGGAAGCTGGCTGCCCAGTGCTTGTGCCCATGACGCATCTTGCGTGAACCGCGCCGTTCCGTCCGTGCGTTGCCTAACGGAACAGTTATAATTTTACTAACGATTCCGGGAGCCTGTCCCCACAGACCAGGATTTTGTCTTACATCAGAATGACGTCGTACTGTTCCTGGTGATACCCCTTTTCCACCTGCAGCGAAATCTTCTTGCCGATGAAGTCGCCGAGCATCGCCAGGTGCTGCGATTCTTCTTCGAGGAATAAATCCACCACTTCCTGCGAAGCGAGGATGCGGAACTCGCGCGGGTTGAACTGTTTCGCTTCGCGCAGCAGTTCACGCAGGATTTCGTAGCAGATCGTGCGCGAGGTTTTGACTTGCCCCTTGCCGGCGCAGGCGGGGCAGGGCTCGCACAGGATGTGGGCGAGCGACTCGCGCGTGCGCTTCCTCGTCATTTCGACCAGGCCCAGCGCCGAGAAGCTGCTGACCGACACCTTGGTGCGGTCGCGCGCCAATGTCTTTTTCAACTCGGCGAGCACGGCGTTGCGGTGCTCGTTGTTGTCCATGTCGATGAAGTCGAGAATGATGATGCCGCCCAGGTTGCGCAGGCGCAGCTGGCGCGCTATCGCATGCGCCGCTTCCAGGTTGGTCTTGAAAATCGTATCGGCAAAATTGCGCCCGCCGACATAGCCGCCAGTGTTGACGTCGATCGTCGTCATCGCCTCGGTCTGGTCGACGATCAGGTAGCCGCCGGATTTGAGGTCGACGCGGCGCCCCAGCGCGCGCAGGATTTCTTCCTCGACGCCATACAGGTCGAACAGCGGACGCTCGCCGGTGTAGTGCTGCAGGCGGGAGAGCACGCTCGGGGTGTAGACCTGGGCGAATTCGACGAGCTTCAGGTAGTTCTCGCGCGAATCGACCTGGATTGTCGCCGTCTCGTCGTGCACGAAGTCGCGCAGCACGCGCTGGGCCAGGTTCAGATCCTGGTACAGCAGGCTGGTGGCGGGGCGGGTACGGGCGCCGTTCTGGATCGCGGCCCAGGTCTTGCGCAGGTAATCGATGTCGGCGCTGAGGTCGGCGTCCGACGCTTCCTCGGCCTGGGTGCGCACGATGTAGCCGCCCTTTTCGTCGGCCGGCAGCAGCCCCGCCATGCGCGTGCGCAGCAGGTCGCGGTCGGCTTCCTTTTCGATCTTTTGCGAGATGCCGATGTGGTTATCCTGCGGCAAGTACACCAGCATCCGGCCCGCGATCGAGATCTGGGTCGAGAGGCGCGCGCCCTTGGTGCCGATCGGGTCCTTGATGACCTGCACGGTCAGCACCTGGCCATCGAAGAGCAGCTTCTCGATCGCCGTCGGCGGCACGTTGCTATTGTCGTGCGGACGGGCTTCCCAGATGTCGGCCACGTGCAGGAAGGCGGCGCGCTCGAGGCCGATATCGATGAAGGCCGACTGCATCCCCGGCAACACGCGTACGACCTTGCCCGAATACACGTTACCGGCCAGGCCGCGCGTCAGCGTGCGTTCGATGTGCAACTCCTGCACCGCGCCCTGCAGGACCAGCGCCACGCGCGTTTCCTGCGGGGTGATATTGATGAGGATGTCTTCGTTCATGGACGCTGCACACGGGGATATTGTTCAGAGTGCCATGATACACGCTGGGCGGAGCGGCGGAGGGGGAAGTAGGATGGGCACCCCGTGCCCACGCGGAACAATGCGCAGAGTTTGCAGATTCAATAGCGTCAACGCGGCGCATGCTTTCTACGCCCCGTGCACAAGCCATCGATTTAAATCGGCACACCCGCCTTGCGCAGCAGCCCCGCCGTCTCGAACAGGGGCAAGCCCATGATGCCGGAGTGGCTGCCCTCGATGTGCTCGACGAACAGCGCAGCCAGGCCCTGGATGCCGTAGCCGCCCGCCTTGTCGTAGGGCTCGGGGGTGGCGCAGTAGGCGCGGATCGCCTCCGGGGTCAGTTTCGCAAAGCGCACGTGCGACACCTGCGTGATGTGCTCGGCCATGTCGGTGAAATGCACGGCCACCGTGGTCAGTACCTGGTGGGTACGGCCCGACAGGCGTTCCAGCATGATGGCGGCTTCGGCAGGATCGGCAGGCTTGCCGAGGATTTCGTCCTCGAGCGTGACGGTCGTGTCGGCCGTCAGTACCGGGCGCAGGGGCTGGCGGCGCTGCTGCAGCACCTTCCAGGCGAACGCGCCTTTTTCCAGCGCTACCCGCACCACGTAGTGGTGCGCCAGTTCGCCCGGCAGCACGTCTTCGGTCACGTCGGCGCCGCGCGCAGGGTCGCTGCGCAGCATCAGGAGGTCGAAGTCCACGCCGACCTGGCGCAGCAGTTCACGGCGCCGCGGGCTTTTCGAGGCGAGGTAGATTTTTTTGTCGAGCACTCTCATGGGATGGCTGTCGTCAGACGCGGTGGTACGGATGGTTCTGGGTGATGGACCAGGCACGGTAGAGTTGTTCCGCCAGCATGACGCGCACCACGC
>JAQGLR010000508.1 GCA_028292765.1 Massilia sp.
GACGCGCATGCTGCGCTACACCAAGCTGACGGTGGCCGACGAGATCGAAAACGCCCTGTCCTACTACCGCATCACCTTCCTGCGCGAGCTGCCGGCGCTCTACGACGACATCGAAGACGAAATCGGCGCCCAGTACCACGGCGCGCCGCCGCAACTGGGCGATGCCGCTTACGTGCAGATGGGCAGCTGGATCGGGGGCGACCGCGACGGCAACCCGAACGTCAACGCCGGCACCATGCACCACGCCGTGGTGCGCCACGCGACGACCATCCTCGACTGGTACCTCGACGAAACCCACGCGCTCGGCGCCGAGCTGTCGACCTCGACCCTGATGGTCGACGTCACGCCCGCCCTGCAGGCGCTGGCCGACCGCTCGACCGACGAGTCCGACCATCGCGCGGACGAGCCCTACCGGCGCGCCCTGATCGGCATGTACGCGCGCCTGGCAAGCACCGCGCGCGTCCTTGGCGCGACCAACATCCTGCGCAAGGAAGTCGGCCACGCCGCGCCCTACCGCGACGCCGCCGAATTCACGGCCGACCTGGAAGTGCTGGCCGAGTCGCTCAGGCTGAACCACGGCGCCATGCTGGTCGGTCCGCGCCTGGCGGGCCTGATGCGGGCCGCGCGCATCTTCGGCTTCCACCTCGCCTCGCTCGACATGCGCCAGACCTCGGACGTGCACGAGCGCGTGCTGGCCGAGCTGTTCGAAAAGGCCCAGGTCGAAGCCGACTACGCGGCGCTCCCGGAAGACGGAAAGGTAAAACTGCTCCTTGGCGAGCTGGCCCAGCCGCGCCTGCTGTTCTCGCCGTATCAAACCTATTCCGAGGAGACGCAATCGGAGCTGGGGGTGGTGCGCGCCGCGCGCGAGATCCGCGAGCGTTACGGCGCGCGCGCCATCCGCAACTACATCATCTCGCATACCGAGGCGGTGTCGGACCTGCTGGAAGTGCTGCTCCTGCAAAAGGAAGCGGGCCTGCTGCACCCGGCCAAAGGCGTGTCCGACGTGATGGTGATTCCGCTCTTCGAAACCATTCCCGACCTGCAGGCCGCCGCCGCCATCATGGAAGCCTGGATGACCCTGCCCCTGGTGAGCCGCCTGACCCACAACCAGGGCCGACTGCAGGAAGTCATGCTCGGCTACTCGGACTCGAACAAGGACGGCGGCTTCCTCACCTCGAACTGGGAGCTGTACCAGGCCGAGCTGAAACTGGTCGACGTCTTCGAGCGCGCCGGCGTGCGCCTGCGCCTGTTCCACGGCCGCGGCGGCACGGTCGGCCGCGGCGGCGGCCCCAGCTACCAGGCGATCCTGGCGCAGCCGCCGGGCACCGTCAACGGCCAGATCCGCCTGACCGAACAGGGCGAAATCATCGCCTCGAAATTCTCGAACCCGGAGATTGGCCGGCGCAACCTGGAACTGCTGGTCGCGGCCACGCTGGAGGCCAGCCTGACGCCGCATGCCGCCGAGGGTGCGCAAGCGGAGCAGCTGGCAAGCTTCGAGGCGGTGATGGCCGACCTGTCGAACCGCGCCTACGCCGCCTACCGCGACCTGGTCTACGAGACCCCGGGGTTTACCGATTACTTCTTTGCCGCGACGCCAATCGCCGAGATCGCCGAACTGAACCTCGGCTCGCGCCCGGCCTCGCGCAAGAAGACCCGCCGCATCGAAGACCTGCGCGCGATCCCCTGGGGCTTTTCGTGGGGCCAGTGCCGCCTGCTGCTGCCGGGCTGGTACGGCTTCGGCTCGGCCGTTGCCGGCTGGCTGCGGGGTGACGCCGAGGGTGACGCAGATCGCGACGCCGACCGAGAAAAGCTGGCGACGCTGCAGCGCATGTTCCGCGAGTGGCCCTTCTTCGCCACGCTGCTGTCGAACATGGACATGGTGCTGGCCAAGACCGACCTGGCGATCGCCTCGCGCTATGCCGGGCTGGTGGCCGACGTGGCGCTGCGCGAGCGCATTTTCAGGCGCATCGCGGCCGAGCATGGCGAAACCCTGCGCCAACTCGAAGCCATCACCGGAGCGACCGAGCGCCTGGCGAACAATCCGCTGCTGGCAAGGTCGATCCAGAACCGCTTCGCCTACCTCGACCCGCTGAACCACTTGCAGGTCGAGCTGATTCACCGCCACCGCGCCATGTCGCGCCAGGGTGGCGAAGGCGGCGAGATGGACCCGCGCGTGCATCGCGGGATTCACCTGTCGATCAACGGGGTCGCGGCGGGACTCCGGAATACGGGGTGATCGCCGGGCTGATCGTCGTGGCGCATGCGGGCGAAACAGCCCACATGCGGGCCCACATGCCGCAACGAACCGCCCTTACTGCGAGCAACTCCCCAGCGACTCCCCCTTGCGCAGGAAAGCCGGCACCGCATCCGGCGCCACGCAGACGGTGCCGCCCTTGCCGCTGTCCTGGTCTTTATCCTTCTTCGGCTTGTGGCACACCGCCACCTTGCCGTCGCCGCAGCGGGCGTCGATCACCGGCACCGTGACGGTGGCCAACGCCGGGCAGCCGTTTGCGCTGATCGCCTGCGCCGTGAAGGTGAAGGTCCCCGCCCCGCCCGGTGCGAAGTTCGCGGTCGCGCCTGAAGACGACAGGCCGGCCGCGGCGTTCCACGCGAAGCTCGTGCCGGAATCGGCATCCGAAGCCGTCAGGCCCAGGCTCTGCGCCCCATACCCCAGCACGATGGTGTCGCCCGGGGCGCCGGTCGGCGTGGCGTCCGTGCGGCTCACTGCAATGGCCGGCCGCGGAATGCGGCCCAGCACGTTCACCGTCGCCGTACCAGTGGCGCTCAGCCCGGCCTTGTCGATCGCCGTCAGCGTGACCTGCTGCGCGCCGATGTCGCCGCAACTGAAGCTCGCCTGCGAGGCAGCCAGCGATTCGATGCCCCAGTTGTCGCCCGTGCCGCCGTCGATGTCCGATGGCTGCAAGCTTGCCGTGCCGTTCGCCAGCGTCACCGCTACGTCACGGGTGCGCACGGTTGGCGCCTCGAAGTCGTTGGTGACAAGGTTCGACTTCGCGCTCTCGTGGCTCAACCGGTTCAGGGCGGTGACGGCGTAGTAGTAATACTTCCCGGCGGCCGCCTTCGTATCGGCAAATGCCGGGGTCGCCGCTTCCGTCACGCCAACCAGGTTCTCGCCCGCTTCGACATCGATCTCGCGCGATTCCGAACGGTAGACGGCGAAACGCCGCACCTTCTCCATCTCCTCGCGCGTGTCCGGCGCGGGCGCCCACGACAGCACGACGGCGTTGTTGCCGGGGGAAGCCGCCAGCGCGCCTGGTGCGCCCGGGGCCAGCGTGTCCTTCCACGGCATTGCCGGCAACAGCGCCGGGCGCGTGTACGCGTTCTGCTGCAGGTCGGTGCGGTAACCGAGCGGGTTGGCGGCCAGGAAGGCATGGCGGAAGTGGATCTGACCGCCGATGTTGCCCTGCGCGCGGTTCATGGCGATCTGGTTGGCGACCTGCTTCGGGTCGGTCCAGCCGGCCGTGTTCATCTTGTAGTCGGCGATGCCGATGTACATGTGGCGACCGAACGCATTCTGGTTCCACCATGGCACCAGCAGTTTGTAGTCCGAGCCGGCCTGGCCGATGTACCAGTACACCTGGGGCGCCAGGTAATCGACCCAGCCCTGCTGCAGCCACTTGCGGGTGTCGGCGAAGTTGCTCAGGTAATGCTGGTTGGCGCCGCTCGAGCTTGGCGAGCCGACGCTCGGATCGGTGCTGCTGCGGTAGATGCCGGATGGCGACACGCCGAACTTGACCCAGGGCTTGGCGGCGCGGATGCGCTCGTTCACCCCCGCGATCAGGAGGTTGATGTTATCGCGCCGCCAGTCGGCGCGGCCGGCGACGGTCGCCGGGAAGCCGCGTGGGTCGGCCGCAAAGGCTGCGTCGTCGTTGATGGCGCCGGTCGGGTAGAAGTAATCGTCGAAATGGATGCCGTCGACGTCGTAGCGGTTGACGATGTCCATGATCACGCTGGTGACGTGCTCGCGCACGGCGGCCAGGCCAGGATTGAGGATCTTCACGGTGCCGACCGTCAGCATCCACTCCGGACGGGTGCGCGAGACGTGGCTGGCGGCGTACAGGCCGGCAGTGTTTTCGGTGGCGGTATTCGCCACCGCGCGGTACGGATTGATCCAGGCGTGGAATTCCATGCCGCGTTTGCGCGACTCGTCGATCGCGAACTGCAGCGGGTCCCAGGCCGGGCTAGGCGCGCTGCCCTGGTTGTTGGTCAGGTAATAGGACCACGGTTCCAGGTCGCTCGGGTACATGGCGTCGGACTGGCTGCGCACCTGCAGGAAGGCGGCGTTCATGCCGGTCGCCTTGTTGTGATCGAGGATGGTGACGAGCGCGTTGCGCTGCTGCTGCGGCGTCTGCGTGCGGTTCGGCCAGTCGAGGCTGATGTGGGTGCTGATCCAGACGCCGCGCATTTCGCGCTTGGGAGGCGATGCAGGCGCACTCTGCGCCTGGACGGCGGTGGATACGGCGAAGATCGATGCGATCGCGGCAAGCAGGATGTTGTTTTTCATTGTTATGTGCGTGGAGGTCTGCATACCGACGGCCCGTATGCATCGTCTCGTGTTTCCCCTCGTCCCGTTTCTGCGAACGGGACCACGGCATTGCCATCTTTTTACGAGATTACGCGGGGAAAATTCCTGCCTCCAATGAATTTGGGGACGAGGCGCATAACTGCCGGGAATGCACAGGCGTAAAAAAGCCGCCCGGTCTTGCGACGGGGCGGCTTTTTATGCAGCGTGGATAAAATTACTTATCGTGCAGGAAAGTCTTCAGCTTGTCCGAACGCGACGGCTGGCGCAGCTTGCTCATCGCCTTGGCTTCGATCTGGCGAATACGCTCGCGCGTCACGTCGAACTGCTTGCCCACTTCTTCCAGCGTGTGGTCGTTCGACATTTCGACGCCGTAGCGCATGCGCAGCACCTTCGCTTCGCGCGGGGTCAGCGAATCGAGCACTTCCTTGATCACGTTGCGCATCGACGCGTGCAGCGCGGCGTCGAGCGGGGCCAGCGTGGTGTTGTCCTCGATGAAGTCGCCCAGTTGCGAATCGCCGTCCTCGCCCATCGGGGTTTCCATCGAAATCGGCTCTTTGGCGATCT
>JAQGLR010000511.1 GCA_028292765.1 Massilia sp.
CAGTCTTTGACAAACCTGTTCATGAAGGGCTTGCTGGCGAACGCCATCAACCCGAAAGTCGTGCTGTTCTTCCTCTCGCTGCTGCCGCAGTTCGTGATCGCCGCCAACGGCAACGTGCCGGGCCAGATGCTGGCGCTCGGCGTGACCTTCACGGTGCAGGCGGCGATCCTGTTCGGGCTGCTCGGTTATTTCGCCGGGGCGGTGGGAGGCTGGCTGGAACGCAAGCCGGGCGCCGGTAAATGGCTCGACCGGCTGGCGGGGGGCGTGTTCATCGCCCTGGGTGTGAAGCTGATCGTGTCGCGTTAACGTCTTTGAAAATCAACGCCGGCGCGCCGCCCGCACCCCCATCAAGCCCAGTCCCAGTCCCAGCAGCGCCAGCGTGGCCGGCTCCGGCACGGGCGCCGGTTCGTAGGCGATGTCCAGGGACGCCGAGAAGAATTCGAGCGGGTCGGACCTGGCGTAGTCCCGCAGGTACAGCGTCCAGCTGCCGAACAGATCCATGCCGTCGAAGAGCGCCAGGGGCTCGGCGGGACGGAAGCGGCCTTCCTCCACGCGCGGGCCGGCGGCCTGCGGCGCTTCATCGTCGAAGGTGACGCTGACGCGCCCGGCGCCTCCCCTGGTTCCCACGCCATAGCTTACGAACGGCTCGACCAGGGTGACCGACTTCCCGTCCGGTCCGATCAGGACCAGCGCGAATTCATTTTCGAAGGGGAAACCACGGCCGACGCACGCATCGCCATCCGTCCCGATCGGCGGATCGTCGCACTTCGAGAATTCGACCGTGATGTTCACGTCGGTGATGCGGCCGCGCGCGCTGGCGTTCAAGGCACGCGTCTCTTCCCTGCCGTCGATCACCGCATAGTCGGTATTCGTGGCCACGACCGCGGCCGATGCGCTGGCGCACGCGAGGAAGGTGAAAATTACTGCAGCAAGACGACGGGCAGCTTGACTCATTTGCTCTCCTTATTTTGAATACGAGGAAGAAAGCAAGTTTTGGGCCATGCTCGCCAACCCCTGTCAAATCATGGACTTACCCTCGCGTATGCCGGTCGGATGCGGCGGGTGTAAGAACCGTCGACAAGGCGGTTCACGGGCAACAGGCATGCCGGATGCTTGCCTGGGCGCCGGATTCAGCGCCGCGCCACCTGCTCCAGCAAGGCGGCCACCTCGTCCGGCACGGCCGGCTTGAGCAGGTGCTCGTCGAACCCGGCCTCGCGCGAGCGGCGCCGGTCGTCCTGCGCGCCCCATCCGGTCAGCGCCACCAGCCGCACCCCTTCCAGGCCGGGGAGCGCCCGGATCGCGCGTGCGGCGCCCGCCGGCAGGCCCGCTGGCGCGTCAGCCTGCACATGAGCCGGCACATGAGCCGGCAGATCGGCCTGCACCCCCGCCGCCGCCGTCGCCGGGTCCATCGACGCGCCGAGCGGCAGGCGCACCGTGAACGTGCTGCCCTGTCCGGGCCCCGGGCTGGCGGCGCCGACGCTGCCGCCATGCAGCTGCACCAGGTGGCGCACCAGCGCGAGGCCAATCCCGAGTCCCCCGTTGGAGCGGTCAAGGCTGCGCGCGACCTGGGTGAACATCTCGAACAGCATCGCGAGCGATTCGGCGGCGATGCCGATGCCGGTGTCGCGCACCGCCAGCGTGACCTCGCCGCCCGCGCGGCGCACGGTGACGGCGATCCGCCCGCCCGGCGGCGTGTACTTGGCCGCGTTCGAGAGCAGGTTGCTCAGTACCTGGCTGATGCGCACGGCGTCGATGTCGAGCAGCAGCGGCGCGTCCGGCATGTCGACCGCCAGCGCGTGGCCGGCCGCCTCGAGCAACGGCAGGCTGGTTTCCACCGCGCTCCCGACCACCTCCTGCAGGGCGACGCTCGAGCGCACCCGTTCGATGTGGGCCCAGCAGCGCTCGACCACCGCCTCGATCAGCGCCACCTCATCCATCGTCCAGGGGCGCGGCGCGCCCTGGTGCACGGCCATCATCGCCACCAGCTTGCCATCCTTGACCAGCGGGCAGCAGACGATGGCCTTGATGCCGATCGCGTTGAACATCCCGGCTCCGTCCTCCGGCGCCAGCTCGCGGTCGACGTCGCCCACCACCAGATTGCGGCCGACGCGCAGGTTCGAGGTGGCGCGCGAGCCGAACAGGTCGAGCGAATACACGCCGGCGGTGCTCATCGCGCCTTCGACATGCCAGTCGTGGCGGATCGTGAAGCGGTCGTTGTCGGGCTCCATGTCGGCGGGTCGCCTCGCCGATCGCGTCGAGCAGGCGCAGGCGCTCGCCGGCATGGTGCTGTTCGGTCACGTCGATCCCGGTCGCGGCCACGAACAGGATGCGCCCGTCGTCGCCGCGCACCGGGGCGAACATGATGTTGCTGCGGCGCTCGCCGCCATCGGCGACGAAATACGGCAGCGCGCGCCGCACGGTCTCGCCGTCCGCCGCGGCCAGGAGCAGCGCGCGCACCTCGTCGGCCAGCGTGTGCGAGGGGCTCCACCAGCCCGACCGCACGGTACTCGCCGCGGAAGCGCCCGTCCGCGGGCGGCGTGGCGAGCGTGGCCGAGCGTGCCGGCATCCACCGGCGCATCGGGGGACAAGCCGAAGTGGGCCCGCGCGCGCGGGCTCCAGGTGACCACGCCGCTCTGCACGTCGTGCTCGAACAGGCCGAACTCGGCCGCGTCGGCCACGATCTCGAGCGTGTCCTTGCTGGCCGCCAGTTGCGCCAGGGCGAGGTCGCGTTCGCGTTGCGACACGACCTTGTCCGTGGTGTCGGCGCAGGTGCAGAACACGCCGGAAACAAGGCCGGCCTCGTCGCGCAGCGACGTCGCCGAAAAGCGCACGTAGATCTGCTCGGGGTAGCCGTTGCGCTGCACGAGGAACGGGTGATCGTCGGCCCGGCTTGGCTCACCGCGCAGGGCGCCTTCGAACATCGGCCCGACGATGTCCCAGACCTCGGGCCAGACCTGGCGGAACGGCTGCCCCAGGATGCGCGCCGGGTCGCTGCCGCGCGCGCCGAGCATGGCGCGGTAGGCGTCGTTGAACAGCAGGCAGAGGTCGGCGCCCCAGGCCACGAAGGCCGGCTGGCCGGTGCCGAGCATGATGCCGGCGGCCATGCGCAGCGCCGGCGGCCAGGCGTCCACCGGCCCGAGGCCGGTGCCGGACCACTCCAGCGAACGCAGCAATGCTCCCATCTGGCCCCCGCCGGAAGCGAAGGCAAGGATGGAGCCGGGACTGGCGGCAGCACGAGCGTCGAACATGGGTGGCCAGGAGTGAGGACTTGCGTAAAGAAAAATTCCGCAAGCCAAACGATAGCATCTTCGGCAACGTTTTGTGCAATATGGCCAGCGCCACTAGTTCCCGAAATACCGCAGGTCGAAGTCGAGCACCCACTGGACCCGGGATGAGGACCAGGGCTCGGCGATGGTCGCATCGCACTCGGCATGCCAGGGCTCGTTGGCGGCGCCCGCCCCGCCTTCGTTGATGCCGACCAGGGCGCTTCCCGGCGCGACGCTGCGCAATTGCCGGATGAAGTGCCGCGCCGCCCCGTCCTCGCTGCTGGACAAGCCCGTGAAGATGACATCGAACCGCACCGTCCCGAGCAGGTTCAGCGCAGCCCTTTCCTCCGCGACGGTGACGGCGGTATGGCCCATGTCCGACAATAAACGACGGATTCCGGCCGGATCTTTTGCCGATGGATGGATGACCAGGATTGTTTTTCGCTGAGTACGCATAACACTGGGGTTATGCCGCAGTCGGGATAAATCAAGGCCGCACCGCTGGTTTATTTTTATGCGATGCCGGGAAGCAGGTTTTCGGCACAGCGGGGAGGTTTCATGCTGGCAATCGTTTGCGCCGCAGATCTTCTTTCCTGCATACTTCTTTTTTCCCTGCCCAGGCCCGCAGCTGGGCGTCAAACAGTTGCTTGGAGGATTTTGCTGTGCATCGCATGTCGACTATCCGCTGGCGCTTGTCTCAGCTTGCGCCCCTTGGTGGCCCCCGCCAGCACGGGCCGGATCAGGAAGAAAGCGCTCAGGTAGAAACTGATATCGCAGGCCGCCTGTTACGCAAGGTGCTCGTGGTCGACGACGAAGAGGACCTGGCCATATTGGCCGAGGCGCTGCTCAGCAGCGAGGGACTGCACGTCGTCGTGGCAAACTCGGCGGTGGCCGCGCTGGAGATACTCGCGCAAGACAAGGACATCGACGCCATTTTTTCCGATGTCATGATGCCCGGGATGACCGGGCTGCAACTGGCCGACACGGTCCGCGAGATGTACCCGCGCGTGAAGATCGTGCTCACCTCCGGCTATACGCTGCCCGCACTGCTGGCCAACCGCCAGGCGCATTACCTGTTTGCGCCGAAACCGTACCGGATCGAAACGGTCATGAGGCTGCTGCGCAGCTAGGACACCCCGGTTGGAAGCGGATGAAGCGTGTGCGTCGATACCCGCCTCATCTATACAATAGGAGCCACGGGAACGCCGGCGCCAGGGGCAAGCAATTGCCGCGCGGGGCCGCGTCTTGTAGTGTACTTTTGAACCTTCCACAGGAGATCGTCCATGACCCACATCCAACTGGAACGCCGCAACGACCTCCACCGCGAACACCTGATCGATGTCGGACTCGGGCTGAAGAAGGCGCACGGCGCCGGGCTGGCGCGGGACTACCTCGAGGAGGTCGCCGTCCCGGAAAAAATCATCCTGCGCATCCTTTCCGGACGCGGGATCAGGGATACCGCGCCGGATGACGAGCCCGACGACCTCGGGCTGGAATGGCTGGCGCCGCGCTGAGCGCCGTTGTTGTTCCTCACACCGTTGTTCGCAAGCTTGGGTCCCCTGGCGGCGCGCCCTGCGCTGCCAATGTAATTGCCGGTTCGTCAGCTCCAGCCCAGCCGATAGGGTTAAAATGTCGGTCCTGGCTCGGCAAAGCCCAGCCTTAGCGAACACGACAGAAATGACCACCGTCCCCAACGAAATCAACGCCGCCGCGGCCAAGGCATCGGCTAAAAATAGCGTATCCGAAAAAGTCACCCCAATGATGCAGCAATACCTGCGCATCAAGGCCGACTACCCGACCATGCTGGTGTTCTACCGCATGGGCGACTTCTACGAACTGTTCCACGAAGACGCCGAGAAGGCCGCGCGCATCCTCGGCATCACGCTGACCGCGCGCGGCGCCTCGAACGGCAACCCGATCAAGATGTGCGGCGTGCCTTTCCATTCGCTCGACGGCTATCTCGGCAAACTCGTCAAATTGGGCGAATCGTGTGCGATCTGCGAGCAGATCGGCGACCCTGCCACCAGCAAGGGGCCGGTCGAGCGCAAGGTGGTGCGCGTGGTCACGCCCGGCACCCTGACGGATTCCGACCTGCTGCCCGAAAAGGCCGAGCGCTCGCTGCTGGCCGTGTGCACGCTCCCGAACCGCAAGACCGTCACCACGGGCCTGGCCTGGCTGTCGCTAGCCAGCGGCAACCTGCGCCTGATGGAATTCTCCGGCGACGCCGCGACAAGCGAGGCGCGCCTGGCGCAGGAACTCGAGCGCATCGCGCCGGCCGAAATCCTGCGCGCCGACGGTGGCGACATGTTCGAGGAAAATCCGCTCAGTTTAACTTCGCATACCCAGCGCGTGCCCGACTGGCATTTCGACGTCGTCAAGGGCCACCGCGCCCTGGTCGAGCAGTTGAACGTCGCCACCCTGACCGGCTTCGGCGCCGACGGCATGGGCGCCGCCTTTGGCGCGGCCGGCGCGCTCCTGCGCTATGCGCAGGCGACGCAAGGGCGCGGCCTGCAGCATGTGAACAGCCTCGCGGTCGAAAGCGAGAACGAATTCATCGGCCTGGACGCCGCCACCCGGCGCAACCTGGAGCTGACCGAAACCATCCGCGGCCAGGAGTCGCCGACGCTGTTTTCCCTGCTCGACGGCTGCCGCACGGCGATGGGTTCGCGCCTGCTGCGCCACTGGCTGCACCATGCAAAGCGCGACCAGTCGGTCGCGCGCTCGCGCCACGAAGCCATTGAGGCGCTGGCCCAGGGCGACGCGGCCCCAGGCTTGTCCAGCACGCTGGCCCAGGTGCCCGACATCGAGCGCATCACCACGCGCATCGCCTTGTCGTCGGCACGCCCGCGCGACCTGGCCTGCCTGCGCGACGGCTTGAAACAACTGCCAGCCTTGCGCCAGCAGGTGGCGCGCTGCTTCATCCCGGGCGACTCCTGCCTGCTGCGCGACCTCCACGCCGCGATTGACACGCCCGTACCCTGCCTCGACTTGCTCACGCGCGCGGTGGCCGAGGAGCCCAGCGCGATGGTGCGCGACGGCGGCGTGTTCGCACGCGGCTTCGATGCCGAACTCGACGAATTGCGCGCGCTGTCGGAAAACGCGGGCCAGTTCCTCGTCGACCTGGAGACGCGCGAGCGCGCCCGCACCGGCATTGCCAACCTGCGCGTCGAGTACAACAAGGTGCACGGCTTTTATATCGAAGTCACCCACGGCCAGACCGACAAGGTGCCGGACGACTACCGCCGCCGCCAGACCCTGAAGAACGCCGAGCGCTACATCACGCCGGAACT
>JAQGLR010000285.1 GCA_028292765.1 Massilia sp.
ACCTGGCCCCGGCCGAGATCACGGCGGCGCGCGCCAAGATGATGCGCGCCAACGAGGCGCTCGCGGCAAAAGACTACAAGCTGGCGCGCGAACTGGCGGTGCAGGCCCAGGCCGACGCCCAGCTGGCGCAGAGCAAGTCGAATTCGGCGAAGGCCGCCTCCGCCTCGAGCGCGCTGAACGAAGACCTGCGCGTGCTGCGCCAGGAAGTCGAACGCGCCAACACGCAATAAGTACCGGATACATCGACAACATCATTCGACCGCAGGTCGACAAGAAATTGCACGCGCCTTCACGGCGCCACTGGAGGGTAAGACCATGAAAGTACGTTTCCTGAAGCCGGCCATCTTTGCCAGCGCAGTCCTGCTCGCTGCCTGCAGCACCGTCCCGACCACCACGCCGGCGCTGGACCAGGCGCGCGCCGATTTCGTTGCCGTGAACAACAACCCGCAGGTGTCGAGCCATGCGCCGCTCGAGTTCAAGCAGGCCAGCGACGCCCTGAACGCCGCCAATGCCGCCGCCGCCCGGAAGGAAAGCCTGGAAGACATCGACCGCCTCGCCTATGTGGCCAAGCAGAAGATCGCCACCGCCCAGGAGGTGGCGCGCGGCAAGGCGGCCGAGGCGAATATCGCCGACGCATCGCGCCAGCGCGATGAAGTGCGCCTGGAAGTACGTACGGCAGAGGCCGAACGTGCCAAGCGCCAGGCCGCCGACGCCCAGGCCGCGGCAGCCCTCGCCCAGCAGCAGGCCGCCACCGCCCAGCAGCAGGCCGCCTCCGCCCAGGACCAGGCCCGTGCAATGGCCGAACGTACTGCCAAGCTTGAAATCCTGCTGGTCGAGCTGCAGGCCACCAAGACCGAGCGCGGGCTGATCGTCACCATCGGCGACGTGTTGTTCGCCACCGGCCAGGCCGCCCTGACGCCGAACGGAATGTCGACCCTGCGCAAGCTCGCCGACGTGATGGCGCAGAACCCGGAGCGCACTGTGCTGGTCGAAGGGTTTACGGACAGCACCGGCAGCTCGAGCTACAACCAGGACCTGGCGCAGCGCCGCGCGAACGCCGTTGCCACGGCCCTGGGCAGCATGGGCGTGCCGCGCGAGCGCATCGCCATGCGTGCCTACGGCGAGGCATTCCCGGTCGCGCCGAACGACACCGCCTCGAACCGCCAGCTGAATCGCCGCGTCGAGGTGGTATTGTCGAACGACGCGCGTCCGATCCCGCCGCGCACGGCCGGGCGCTGACCGGCTCGCTTCGGCGTGCTTCGACACACCTCTCACCCTTGAGGAAACATCATGGAACAGAACAGAAGGCCCCTGGCACATGGCTTCGACGTCGAGGCAATCCGCCGCGCCGCGGCCAACCTCGATGACGGCGCCGTCACGGCGGGGTACCAGGCTGACCGCGAAGCGGTCATCGCGATGCTGAACGATGCGCTCGCCACCGAACTGCTGTGCGTGCTGCGCTACAAGCGCCATTACTACACCGTGGGCGGCCCGAACAACGGCGCACTGAAGGCCGAATTCCTCGAGCACGCCGGGCAGGAGCAGGAGCACGCCGACCGTATCGCCGAGCGCATCGTGCAGCTGAACGGCTCGCCGAACTTCAATCCGGCCACGCTGACCGCGCGCTCGCACGCGGAGTACGACGATTCGGAAGACACGCAGGCGATGGTGCGCGCCGACCTGATCGCCGAGCGCGTCGCGATCGAATCCTACCGCCAGATGATCCTGGCGATCGGCGACAAGGACCCGACCACGCGCCAGATGCTGGTCGAGATCCTTGCCGTCGAGGAAGAGCACGCCGACGACCTGCGCGACTTTCTCGTTCCCTGATTTTTTAGCCGTTTTCACCACCACAACATAACCAACAACAGGAGTTCATCATGCAAGACACCACCACCCGCAGCAGCGCCCGCTCGATCGACAGCAGCCTCCAGAACGCCAGCGCCGACATGAAGCTGCTGGTCAAGGACGCCCAGGCACTGCTGACTGCCGCCGCTTCGCTGACTGGTGACAAGGCCGACGAACTGCGTACGCGCGGCATGGAACTGCTGGACCGCGCGATGGGACGGGCCACGCAGTACCAGGGTCAAGCTGTCGTGAAGAGCAAGGAACTGGCCCAGACCGCCGATGTCTACGTTAAAGACAACCCGTGGCGTACCGTCGCTGCCGCAGCGAGCGTCGGCCTGCTGGTCGGCATCTTTCTTGGTCGTAAATAATTAGGTCGGAGAACACCATGGAAAAGACCGAAACCGTCGTGCATGGGCCGGGACTCATGGGCGGGATCTCCGGCCTGGCCAAGAACCTGTTCGGCCTCATCGTGTCCCGCGTGGAACTCGCGGCGCTCGAGTTGTCCCAGGTGCGCAACCACGTGATCGAGCTGCTGGGGCTGTTTGCCGGCGCCATCCTGGCCATGTGGTTCGCGATCGCTTACGGCACCGCGACAATCGTGATGCTTGCCTGGGAGTCGTGGGGCTGGAAGATCCTGCTGGTGATGTTCCTGGTGTTCGTGGCGATCGCGGCCGTACTCGTGATGAAGGGACTGGCCATGCTCAAGCAGGGCAAGCTCGCCTTCCCTGAAACGATGAACGAACTCCGGCACGACCGCGACGCGCTGCTCTGAGCGGCCACCTACAGGGGAAGAACCATGGAAAAACATAATCACAAGGATGAGCCGACCGGCCTGGCCGGTCACAAGCACAGCCGCGACCCGGTCACGCGCATGGCCGAGCTCAAGCGCGAAGGCGAGTTCTACCGTGCCGGCGTTACCTACGCCAAGGCACAGGTAAAGCACGGCGCGCGGCCCGAAGTCATGCTACATTCTGCTCTGGACAGCGCTACTTGGGCACTGCGGGCACGTGCTGATGCTCTGCTGAAACCTACGGGGACGAGCATCTCGGTGATCATGCCCTACGCCTTGGGCGCATTCAACTTCGTGCGCCAGCGCCGGATGGGCAAGCAGGTTGTGGCCGGCACTGTGCTGATGGCCGTGGCGGGCTGGTTCATGAAACGGCGGCGCGCGCGACGCGAGGTATGACAGGGCAGCGTTGATCGCGCCAGCCTGATCGCGCAAGTCCGATTGTTTCGGGGCGTGCGGCGGGTTGGCCGTCGCCCCGTTGGCGTCAAGGGCGCGCCTTGCTATGGCCGCTGCGCCTGCGAGGCGGTAAGGAATATGGTGGGGCTTGAGCGGCGTCGCAATCATTGATTGGACGCCGTCTTTTTTTGCGCCTAGGTTTTTGCGGCGCCTCAAGGGCTGCCAGCGCGCCTGCCCGGCCGGGCCCGGCACGCGCGGCACACTAACTTCCTGGCTGCACCGGCGCTTCCGCGCGCAGCAGATCCATTTCCGTTTTCCACCTGGCCTGTGCGGCCTTCAGGCATGTTTGGCGTTCGGCAGCGGGCCCCTGGCGGCAAGCGTTTTCCGCCTCGCTCAGCGCGGCGCCGATTTCCTTTTGCCGGGTGCGCATGCGCTGCGCCTCGGTCGCGTCTTCGCGGTGCCAGCGCGCCGGATCGCCGCGGGCGATTTCGCGCGCCTGCTTGCTCGCTGCGAGTGGGGACACCGTCGCGTCGCCCGCGGTTTGCGCACCGGCGCAGGCCGCAGCGCCAGCCAGCAGGCAGCCGGCCAGCATCCGTTTCAAGTCGAGTCGGGCATCCATGTCTGCCTCCCTGATGCAACAGGCCGGCAAAAGCCGGCCCATGAATGGATTGCTTCTAACTGTTTACTGAACGATGCAATCAGTAGCGGTAGACGCGGCCGTCGACCAGGCGCACGCGGTTACCCACGCGCAGGTCGTAGACGCTGTCCTGGACCACGGTGCGGTATTCGCCGTTGTCCATGCGCACGTTGACCTGGTACATCTCCTGGCCGCCATTCGCAGCGCGGTTGCGCTCGACGTTGTTGCCGATCGCGGCGCCCGCGACGCCGCCCGCCACGGTAGCGGCGGTACGGCCGCTGCCGCTGCCAACCTGGTTACCCGCCAGTGCGCCGACCAGGCCGCCGACAATGGCGCCGGCGCCGCTGGTGCGGGCGTCGGCCTGGGTCACCTGGATCGATTCGATGATGCCGTAGCCCATCGATGCGCTGTTGTTATAGCCGGGACCGTTGGCATAGCCGCCGCTGGCATAGCCGCCGTTGTTGTACGACGGCGAGCTGGCGCAGCCCGAGAGCAGGGCGCCGGCTGC
>JAQGLR010000007.1 GCA_028292765.1 Massilia sp.
AACCTCAAGCAGATGCTCGAGTGCTTCCTGTCGCACCGCCGCGAAGTGGTCACGCGCCGCACCGTGTTCGAGCTGCGCAAGGCGCGCGAGCGCGGGCACATGCTGGAAGGCCTGGCCGTCGCGCTGGCGAACATCGACGACTTCATCGCCATCATCAAGGCCGCGCCGACGCCGCCGGTGGCGAAAATGGAACTCATGCAGCGCGCCTGGGATTCGTCCCTGGTGCGCGAGATGCTGCTGCGTACCGCCGAGGGCAGCACGATCGGCGGCATCGAAGCCTTCCGTCCGGAGCACCTGCCGAAGCACTACGGCATGCAGGCCGATGGCCTGTACAAGCTGTCGGACGAGCAGGCCCAGGAAATCCTGCAGATGCGCCTGCAGCGCCTGACGGGCCTCGAGCAGGACAAGATCGTCAACGAGTACAAGGAAGTGATGTCGCACATCGCCGACCTGCTCGACATCCTGTCCCGTCCGGAACGCGTGACGACCATCATCAGCGACGAGATGGTGCAAATCAAGAACGACTACGTCGAGAACGGCAAGGACACGCGCCGCTCGGTCATCGAGCACAACGCCAGCGACCTCGACACCGAAGACCTGATCACCCCGCAGGACATGGTGGTGACCCTGTCGCACACCGGTTACATGAAGTCGCAGCCGATTGCCGAATACCGCGCGCAAAAGCGTGGCGGGCGCGGCAAGCAGGCGATGGCGACCAAGGACGAGGACTGGATCGACCAGCTGTTCATCGCCAACACCCACGACTACATGCTGTGCTTCTCGAACCGCGGCCGCATGTACTGGCTGAAGGTGTGGGAAGTGCCGCAGGGTTCGCGTAATTCGCGCGGCAAGCCGATCGTCAACATGTTCCCGCTGCAGGACAACGAGAAGATCACGGTGATCCTGCCACTGTCGGGCGAAAACCGCAGCTTCCCGGAAGACCATTACGTGTTCATGTCGACCTCGCTCGGCACCGTCAAGAAGACGCCGCTGCGCGATTTCTCCAACCCGAGGAAAGCCGGTATCATCGCGGTCGACCTGGACGAGGGCGACTTCCTGATCGGCGCCGCGCTGACCGACGGCCAGCACGACGTGATGCTGTTCTCGGACGCCGGCAAGGCCGTGCGCTTCGACGAGAACGACGTGCGCCCGATGGGCCGTACCGCCCGCGGCGTGCGCGGCATGAACCTGGAAGACGGCCAGCAAGTCATCGCGCTGCTGGTGGCCGAGAACGAGCAGCAGTCGGTGCTCACCGCCACCGAGAACGGCTTCGGCAAGCGTACCCCGATCCTGGAATACACTCGCCATGGCCGCGGCACCAAGGGCATGATCGCGATCCAGACCAGCGAGCGCAACGGTAAAGTCGTTGCCGCGACCCTGGTCGACGTGACCGACGAGATCATGCTGATCACGACCGGCGGCGTGCTGATCCGCACCCGCGTGGCCGAGATCCGCGAGATGGGCCGCGCGACCCAGGGCGTGACCCTGATTGCGGTGGAAGACGGCACCAAGCTGTCGGGGCTGCAGCGTATCGTCGAGACCGACCTGGAAGAGGTCGAGCTCGAGGCCGGGCCGCAGTAAGGCTACGAACGCCACTCCTCCCGGGAGTGGTTTTTTTTCGTGGACGCCGACAAAAGGACTTCAATGACCCAGGTATTCAATTTTTCCGCCGGCCCCGCCGTCCTCCCGAAAGAAGTGCTGCAGCAAGCCGCCGCCGAGATGCTCGACTGGCACGGCAGCGGCATGTCGGTGATGGAGATGAGCCACCGCGGTCCGGAATTCATTTCGATCTACAAGCAGGCCGAGGCGGATTTGCGCGAGCTGCTCGCGGTCCCGGCCAACTATGAAATCCTGTTCATGCAGGGCGGGGGACTGGGCATGAACGCCTTCATTCCGCTCAACCTGCTGGGGCGCGTGCAGGGTCGCGTACATGAGCCGGCCACCATCGATTTCGTGCATACCGGTTCCTGGTCGGGCAAGTCGCTCAAGGAAGCGGCGCGCTACGCCAACGTGAATGTCGCGGCGTCCAGCCAGGCCGAAGGTTTTACTTATGTGCCGCCGCAGGATGCGTGGAAGCTGACGCAGGACGCGGCTTACCTGCACGTCTGCACCAACGAAACCATCGACGGCGTCGAGTACAACTTCGTGCCGACACCACCGGAGGGCGTGCCGCTGGTAGCGGACATGTCCTCGCACATCCTGTCGCGCACCATCGACGTGTCGAAGTACGGCGTGATCTTCGCCGGCGCCCAGAAGAACATCGGGCCGGCCGGGCTGACGCTGGTGATCGTGCGCGACGACCTGCTGGAGCATGCGCTGCCGATCTGCCCGTCCGCTTTCCACTGGAAGAACGTGGCCGGGCACGAGTCGATGTTCAACACGCCGCCGACCTATGGCATCTATATTGCAGGGTTGGTGTTTGCGCACCTGAAACGCCAAGGTGGCGTGGCGGCCATTGAACAGCGTAATATTCAAAAAGCGCGGCTGTTGTACGAGGCGCTGGACGCGGATGATTTCTACCGCAATCGCGTGGATCCATCATGTCGCTCGCGCATGAATATACCGTTCTATTTACGTGACGAGTCACTGAATGAGCAATTCTTGGCCGGCGCGAAGGCGCGCGGGCTGCTGCAGCTGAAGGGCCACAAGTCCGTCGGGGGCATGCGGGCATCGATCTACAATGCGATGCCGATCGAAGGGGTGCAGGCCCTGGTCGATTATTTGAATGAGTTTGCGGGGCGGTAGACCTTGGTAGCGTGGGCACCCCGTGCCCACGCGAACGATGGCGTCGTGTTGACGTCATCACGCCAGGTAATCCGGATTGGCCGCAGAGTCATTCCGGATGACACCGCGACAGGAACATGCCGCCGCGATTACGCAGCCAACATAACGCGAACATCCGCGTGGGCACGGAGTGCCCACCCTACGAACTGATAACCATGACAGACAAACTGACCCCCCTGCGCGAGCAGATCGATGCCATCGACGCGCAAATCCTCGCGCTCCTGAGCCAGCGCGCGTGCATCGCGCAGGAAGTCGGCCACGTAAAGGCCGAAACCGCCGCCCCGGTGTTCCGCCCCGAGCGCGAAGCGCAAGTGCTGCGCGGCGTGGCCGAGCGCAATCCGGGACCGCTCAGGGACGGCGACGTCCAGACCATCTTCCGCGAAGTGATGTCCGCCTGCCGCGCGCTGGAAAAGCGCGTCACCGTCGCCTATCTCGGCCCGGCCGGCACCTTCAGCGAGCAGGCCGTCTACCAGCAGTTCGGCAGCGCCGTCGAAGGCCTGCCGTGCGCCTCGATCGACGAAGTCTTCCGCGCCACCGAGGCCGGCACCGCCGACTTCGGCGTGGTCCCGGTCGAGAACTCGTCGGAAGGCGCGATCAACCGCACCCTCGACCTGATGCTCGCCACGACCACCGTCATCAGCGGCGAGGTGTCGATCCCGGTCCACCACAGCCTGATGACCAGGACGGGCAGCATGGAAGGCGTCACCGTGGTCTGCGCCCACTCGCAGGCGCTGGCCCAGTGCCAGGTCTGGCTCAACCTGCACCATCCGGGCATCGAGCGCCGCGCCGTCGCCTCGAATGCGGAGGCGGCGGTGATGGCCAGCCGCGACCCGCTGGTCGCGGCAATCGCCAGCGAGATGGCGGGCGAGCAGTGTCAGCTGGGCGTGGTGCAGGCTCACATCCAGGACGACCCGCACAACCGCACCCGTTTCGCCGTGATTGGTAGCCTCGACACCAATCCGTCCGGGCGCGACCATACCTCCCTGGTGCTGGCCGTGCCGAACAAGGCCGGCGCCGTCTACAACCTGCTCGCGCCACTGGCCAAGCACGGCGTGTCGATGACGCGCTTCGAGTCGCGCCCGGCGCGCATCGGCACCTGGGAGTATTACTTCTATGTCGACGTCGAGGGCCACCGCCAGGACGAGCCGGTCGCCCGCGCCCTGGTTGAACTACAGGACAATGCCGCCTTTTTCAAGCTGCTGGGTTCCTACCCGGTCGGCCTTTAATCCACTTTTTCGAGAGTCATCGAGGTTTCCCTTATGCAATTCGGTCCAGAATACGTCCGTGCCATCGCCCCTTACCAGGCGGGCAAGCCCATCGCTGAAGTCGCCCGCGAGTTCGGCCTCGACGAAGCCAGCATCGTCAAGCTCGCCTCCAACGAAAACCCGTTCGGCGTGCCCGAGTCGAGCAAGGCCGCGATGGCGCAGGCCGTGCTCGAGCTTGGCCGCTATCCGGATGCGAACGGCTTCGAGCTCAAAGCAGCGCTCGCCGCGCGCTATGACGTGCCGGCCGACTGGATCACGCTCGGCAACGGCAGCAACGACATCCTGGAAATCGCCGCCCACGCCTTTGTGCAAAAGGGCGAGGCGGTGGTGTTCTCGCAGTATTCGTTCGCGGTGTACGCGCTGGCCACCCAGGGCGTGGGCGGGCGCGCGATCGTCGTCCCGGCCGTGAACTATGGCCACGACCTGGCATCGATGGCCGCCGCCATCGACGCCGACACGCGCCTGGTGTATGTCGCCAACCCGAACAACCCGACCGGCACCTTCATTGGCGCCGACGAGATCGAAGCCTTCCTGAAGCAGGTGCCGGCCAAGGTCATCGTCGTGCTCGACGAAGCCTATAACGAATACCTGGCGCCCGAACACCAGTTCGAATCCGCCAGCTGGGTGCGCAAGTACCCGAACCTGGTCGTCTCGCGCACCTTCTCGAAGGCCTATGGCCTGGCCGGCCTGCGGGTTGGCTTCGCGATCGCCCAGCTTGATGCGACCGACCTGATGAACCGCGTGCGCCAGCCGTTCAACGTCAACTCGCTGGCGCAGGCCGCCGCGATCGCCGCGCTGAACGACAAGGCCTTCCTGGCGCAGGGGGCGGAGAACAACGCGCAGGGTTACAAGCAGCTCGTCACCGCCTTTGAAGAACTCGGCCTGGAATACGTGCCGTCGTTCGGCAATTTCGTGCTGGTGCGCGTGGGCCAGGATGACGGCGCGGGCGCTAGAATCAACCTCGCCCTCTTGAAGCAGGGTGTGATCGTGCGTCCGGTGGCCGCCTACGGCTTGCCGCAGTGGCTGCGCATCTCGATCGGCCTGCCGCAGGAGAATGCGGCCTTTATCGAAGCGCTCAAGAAGGCGCTGGCCTGAATGCTCGGCAAGGTCGTCATCGTCGGGGTCGGGCTGATCGGCGGCTCGTTCGCGCTGGCCCTCAGGCAGGCCGGCGCCGCGCGCCAGATTGTGGGCATGGAGCGCTCGCCCGAGGCATTGAATCGTGCGCTGGCGCTGGGCATCGTCGACAGCATCACCACCTCCGCGCAGGAAGCGCTTGAAGGGGCCGACCTCGTGCTGCTGGCCGCGCCGGTGGCGCAGACCGGGCCGATCCTTGCCGCGCTGCTGCCCTGGCTGGAGCCTGGCACCGTCGTCACCGATGCCGGCAGCACCAAAGGCGATGTCGTGGCGGTGGCGCGCGCGACCCTGGGCGCCCGGATTGGCCAGTTCGTCCCGGCGCACCCGATCGCAGGGCGCGAGTCGAACGGGCCGGACGCGGCGCTGGCCGACCTCTACCGCGGCAAGAAGGTCGTCATCACGCCGCTGCCGGAAAACGCGCCGGGCGACGTCGGCCTGGTCGCGGCGGCCTGGCGCCTGTGCGGCGCGCTCGTCCACACGCTCACGCCCGGTCAGCACGACGACGTCTTCGCGGCCGTGAGCCACTTGCCGCACCTGCTGGCCTATGCGCTGGTGGACGACATCGCGCGCAAACCGCATGCCGGCTTGCTGTTCCAGTACGCCGCCAGCGGTTTCCGCGACTTTACGCGCATCGCCGGCTCCTCGCCCGAAATGTGGCGCGACATCAGCCTCGCGAACCGGGATGCACTCCTCGGCGAGCTCGATGCTTATCTGTCACAATTGACAGCATTGCGTGCAAAGCTGGCCGCGGGCGATGGCCCCGGCCTGGAAGCCGTGTACGCCAATGCGCAGCGCGCGCGCCGGGCGTGGAGCGAGGCCATTGAAACAGCGGAGCCACCCCCGCGCCAGAACCAGGAAAGCTAATGACGCAGCAAAAGTCGCACAAGCACTACCCACAGCACATCGACCTCGAACCCGTCATGCACGTCGAGGGCACGGTGCGCCTGCCGGGTTCGAAAAGCATCTCGAACCGCACGCTCCTGCTGGCCGCGCTGTCGGAAGGCAGCACGACCATCCACGACATGCTGGCCTCCGACGACACCCTGGTGATGCTGGGCGCGCTGCGCGCGCTCGGTATCAAATGGGAAGAGCTCGACGAGCGTTCCATCGTCGTGCACGGGAATGGCGGCGTCTTGCCGAACCACGAGGCGGACCTGTTCATGGGCAACGCCGGCACCGCGATCCGTCCCTTGACGGCCGCGCTGGCGGTCATCGGCGGCGACTACACGCTGCACGGCGTCTCGCGCATGCACGAGCGTCCGATCGGCGACCTGGTCGACGCCCTGCTTGACGTCGGCGCCCAGATCGAATACACGGGCGAGCCGGGCTTTCCGCCGCTGCGCATCAAGCGCGGCCACATTGCAGCGAACCGCATGTCGGTGCGTGGCAACGTGTCGAGCCAGTTCCTCACCGCACTCCTGATGTCGGCTCCCCTGATGGCACGCGGCCATGCGGTCACGATCGACGTCGTCGGCGAGCTCATCTCCAAGCCGTATATCGAAATCACGCTCAACCTCATGCGCCGCTTCGGCGTGACGGTCGAGCAGAACGGCTGGGCCTCGTTCACGGTGCAGCCTGGCCAGCGCTACACCAGTCCGGGCAGCATCCACGTCGAGGGCGACGCCTCCTCGGCCTCCTACTTCCTGGCGGCCGGCGCGATCGGCGGCGGGCCGGTGCGGGTCGAGGGCGTGGGCCGCGACAGCATCCAGGGCGACGTGCGCTTTGCCGACGCGCTCGAGCGCATGGGCGCCATCATCGAACGCGGCGACAACTGGATCGAGGCGCGCTCGAATGGTGTATTAAAAGCCATCGATGCCGACTTCAACCACATTCCCGACGCCGCCATGACGATTGCCGTGGCCGCGCTGTATGCCGACGGCCCGAGCACCTTGAGGAATATTGCCAGCTGGCGCGTGAAGGAAACCGACCGCCTGGCCGCGATGGCGACGGAGTTGCGCAAGGTCGGGGCGCAGGTGGAAGAGGGCGCGGATTACATCCGCATCACGCCGCCCGAGCAGATGGCCCCGGCGACCATCGACACCTACGACGACCACCGCATGGCGATGTGCTTTTCGCTCGCCGCGCTGGACGGCAAGGCCAGGCGCGGCAACGCCATCCGGATCAACGACCCGAAATGCGTCGCCAAGACCTTTCCCGACTATTTCGAAGCGTTTGCGTCCATCGCGCGCAACGAACTGTTCTGACCACGCCTGACAAGCGTTACCGAACGCATTTGAGATAAATAACCATGCCTGATTCCCACATCCCCGTCATCACGATCGACGGCCCGACCGCTTCCGGCAAGGGCACGGTCGCGGCCCTGGTCGCCGAACGGCTCGGCTTCCACCTGCTCGATTCGGGCGCGCTGTACCGGCTGACGGCTTTGTCGGCCATGCGGGCCGGCATCAGCCTGGACGACGAGCAGGCAGTCGCGCAGATCGCCGAAGCCTTGCCTGCGAGCTTCGCGAACGAGGGCGTCTTCCTGGATGGGGAAGAGGTCGGGGCGGCGATCCGGGTCGAGGAAGTGGGTAACAATGCCTCGAAGATCGCGGCCTTTCCTGGCGTGCGCCAGGCCCTCTACGAGCTGCAGCTGGGCTTTCGCAAGGCGCCGGGCCTGGTGGCCGACGGGCGCGACATGGGTACGGTGATCTTCCCCAGCGCCAAGCTGAAAGTATTTTTGACGGCGAGCGTCGAAGCACGCGCCGAACGCCGATATAAGCAATTGATTGGCAAAGGAATTTCTGCTAACATGGAAGACCTGCTCGAAGATTTGCAGGCGCGCGACGACCGCGATACCCATCGCACCGTCGCCCCGCTGGTCCCGGCAGAAGGCGCGTACATCCTCGATACGTCGGATATGACGGTCGAGGTGGCAGTGGAGCAAGTGCTGCACTGGCACGCGTTGTTGTAAAAATGTTGTAAAAGTGCCCCTGCGCTTCATTGCGGGGGTGTGGTTCAACCTGACCCAGTTCAGATCCGCACCATCGCCGGTTCTGCTGGTTAACTTGTAAACAAACTATATGTCAATTGAAACGACCCAAGCTTCCGGTATGGAAAGCTTCGCAGCCCTCTTCGAGGAATCGCTGTCGCGTCAAGATATGCGCTCGGGCGAAGTCATTTCCGCCGAAGTCGTGCGTCTGGATCATAACTTCGTGATCGTGAATGCCGGTCTGAAGTCGGAAGCTTTCATTCCAATCGAAGAATTCAAGAATGACCAGGGCGAACTGGAAGTCGCTGTCGGCGACTTCGTTTCCGTGGCCATCGAATCGCTGGAAAACGGTTTCGGCGATACCATCCTGTCGCGCGACAAGGCCAAGCGCCTGGCATCGTGGCTGGCTCTGGAAAAAGCAATGGAATCGGGCGAGATCGTCACCGGTACCGTCAACGGTAAAGTCAAAGGCGGCCTGACCGTCCTGACCAACGGCATCCGCGCATTCCTGCCGGGTTCGCTGGTCGACACCCGTCCGGTCAAGGACACCACCCCATTCGAAGGCAAGACCCTCGAATTCAAGGTCATCAAGCTCGACCGCAAGCGTAACAACGTCGTCCTGTCGCGCCGCGCCGTCATCGAAGCATCGATGGGCGAAGAGCGCCAGAAGCTGATGGAAACGCTGAAGGAAGGCACCGTCGTCACCGGCGTCGTCAAGAACATCACCGACTACGGCGCGTTCGTGGACCTGGGTGGCATCGACGGCCTGCTGCACATCACCGACCTGGCATGGCGTCGCGTGCGTCACCCGTCGGAAGTGCTGTCGGTTGGCCAGGAAATCAC
>JAQGLR010000019.1 GCA_028292765.1 Massilia sp.
GGGCTTTATCGCCCGCCTCGCCTCGCAAATCCCGTTCCGGCTGGAAGGCGAGCTGCCGCCGGAGCCCGCGCTGCTGGACCAGGCCCAGCTCGAACAGGCCCTGCTCAACCTCCTGAAAAACGCGCACGAATCGGGTTCCGCGCCAGGCGAGGTGGAACTGAAGGTGCAGCGCGTGCAGGACCTGCTGCGCATCGACGTGCTTGACCGCGGCAGCGGCATGAACGAGGCGGTCCTGACCAACGCCCTGGTGCCCTTCTATTCCACCAAGCGCAGCGGCACTGGCCTGGGCCTGGCGCTGGCGCGCGAAATCGCCGAAGCGCACGGCGGGCGCATCCTGCTGTCGAACCGCGAAGGCGGCGGGCTGGCGGTGACGCTGATCCTGCCGGCGACCTGAAACCTTCCTTGAAAAAGACATGCTCAGGATTATCGGAAAAGCCACATCCATCAATGTGCGCAAGGTGCTCTGGACCTGCGTCGAACTCGGCCTGCCCTTCGAGCGCGAGGAGTGGGAAGAGCGCCACGCCGTCCTGAATCCGAACCGCATGGTGCCGGTGCTGGTCGACGGCGCGCAGGTTGGTGGACCGCAGGTTGGTGAAAATTTCGTGCTGTGGGAGTCGAACGCGATCTGCCGCTACCTGTGCAACCGACATGGCGCGCAAGCCCTGTTGCCGCTTGATGCCGCTCGCCGTGCCCAGGTGGAACAGTGGATGGACTGGCAGGCAACCGAACTCAACAACGCATGGCGCTATGCCTTCATGGCGCTCGTGCGCGAGAGCCCGGCGCATGGCGAACCGGCGCTGGTCGCGGCGAGCGTCGACGGCTGGAACCGGCACATGGGACTGCTCGACGCGCAGCTGGGCACCACCGGCGCTTGGGTGGCGGGCAACGATTTCACGCTGGCCGATGTCGTGCTCGGCCTGTCGGCCAACCGCTGGCTGATGACGCCGATGGCGCGGCCCGATTATCCGCACCTGGCAAGCTGGCTCGAGCGGCTCGGGAAACGCGAGGGCTTCCGCCTGCATGGGCGCAACGGCATTCCTTGAGGCCCGCTCTGGTAAGATCGGCCTCCACCTCCGTCTTGTCGCACCATGTCCAGGAAGCCTCCCCCGCTCGACCCCCGCTTTGCCCAGCCGGGCCACCCGCCCGCCACCGTCACCGAATTCGACGGCGTGCGTTCGCTGCACCTGGGTACCTCCTGGGAACAGGGCGCGATGCGCCTGGCGCGCCCGGATGCGATCGAACTCGAATACGTGCAGATGATGATGGCCTGGCTGCTGTTCCTGCCCGCCCCGCGCCGCATCGTGCAGCTGGGCCTGGGCAGCGCGGCGCTGACCAAGTTCTGCTACCGCCGCCTGCCGGGCGCGCAGGTGACCGCGGTCGAACTCAATCCCAACGTGATCGCCATCTGCCGCGAACTGTTCGAGCTGCCGCCGAACGACGCGCGGCTGGAAGTGCGCGAGATGAACGCGCTCGACTATGTGCTCGACCCGGTCAACCATGGCGGCATCGACGTGCTGCAGGTCGACCTGTATGACGAAGAAGCGCGCGGACCGGTACTCGACACCCTCGAGTTCTACCAGGGCTGCCACGACTGCCTGGCGCCTGGCGGCATCATGACGGCCAACGTGTTCGGGGAAGTGGGCAACTACGACAAGAACCTGGCGGCGATGACGGCGGTCTTCGACGCGGTGGTCTGGCTGCCCGAGGTCCACGACGCCAACATCGTCGTCATCGCCTTCAAGTGCGCGCCGCAGATTGATTTTGCCGTGCTCTATGAACGTGCGGGCGAGATCAGGGGGCGCCTGAACCTGCCCGCCAGGGACTGGGTCGACGGCCTCAAGGACTGGATGCGCGACCAGGCCTAGTCCCGGCGCCGCCAATACTGCTCTTTCCCGGCAATACGGCTCTTTTCGGCAATACATTACTGGCATTCAATTTACGCTCAGCTCATTTTGAACGGCGTCAACATTAATGCAAAAATACCATATTTGCCCGCCGCAAATCACCCTCTTCCATATAAAGTTCCATTCACCGATGCGCCATGAGCGCCGCATCATTATTTCAAATAACCAATGTGATTTGAAGGAAAGTTGAATAAAGAAAAAATATTTTACAAAGAATGTTTTTGAAGCGCATTAACGGATGCCGCTACGATGTTCAAATCTGGAAATACGCGCATTGATCGGGGCAAGGCGGCTGCGCCGGCGGGAGTTGAACATGGAGGGCTCATGACGATACGCGTCCTGATCGTTGAAGATCACAACCTGGTACGTGAAGCGCTGCGTTCGCTGGTAGCGGGAATGCATGGCTTCGAAGTGGCGGACGCCGTGTCCGACGGCAAGCAGGCCGTGCGCGCCGCTGCTGCCTTGCAACCGGAACTGGTATTGATGGACTTGTCGATGCCGGGAATGAGCGGGCTCGACGCGACGGTCGAGATTCGCCGCCGCTTGCCGAATGTGCATGTCGTCCTCCTGACGCTGTCGCGCAACGAGGAATTTGTGCGCGAAGCGTTCCAGATCGGCGCCGACGCTTATCTGCTGAAAGGCGCATCGCTCGAAGAATTCGAATTGGCACTCAATTGCGTCGTCCGCGGAAAGAAATACATCAGCAGCGAATTATCCACCGCGATGGCTACCGGAACGAATTTCGGACATCACCAGCCCTCGATGTCGACGTGGAAAGATCTCACTGGACGTGAACGCAGCATCCTCAAATTAATTGCCGAGGGCAATACGAATCGCAGCGCCGCCGAATATCTCTGCATTAGCACCAAGACGGTCGAAAAGCACCGCGCCAGCCTGATGCGCAAACTCGGTTTGCGCAGCGCCGCCGAGCTGGTCGTGGTGGCGATGGAAATGGGCCTGGTCGAACGCCACGGCCTTGGCGGCCCGCCGCAACGCCCGATGCCGGCCCCAAGGATGGCGCCGGAAGCCTTGCGCCTGGACGAAGTCGGCCTGTTCTGCTGAGCGGCCCGATGGAGCCCGTGAAGAGACCGGCGCCGCTCGCCCTGGCAGCCGCAGCGGCAAGCCTGCTGGCGCTCGGCATCTGCCTGTTGGCGGCATTTGCCTGGCAGGCGTCGACGCGCCCGTTCGGCACCGCCAGCCTGATCGAACGCCACCAGGGCATGTCGGCCAAACTCGACGGCATGATGATCTGCATGCTGCAGGTGGAGATGGCGCACGAGCGCTACCTGGCCGCTGGCCGCGCTGAAGACCGGGAGGGGCGCGACAAGGCGCTGGCCACGCTCGGCGCGGCCCTGCGTGCCGTCGACCCCGCCGTGCTGGAACAAACCGGGCACGCGCCGCGCTTCTACCTGATCCAGCAACACGCGGCGCGCCGGCTGCCGTCCTGGCTCACCGTCCCGGCCCCGGCGCCCGCCCTGGCTCCCGCCTCGGCCCGCGGCATGCTGCGCACCAGCACGCGCTTACCGCAGGGGCCGGGTGGCGAAGAAAGGCTGCTCGCGGCGCGCGAAGCGGCGTATCTCGACACCCTGCTTGTCGAGCGCGGCAAGGGCGAGCGCACCGCACGCACCTCGCTGGCGCTGCTCGGCGCCGTCATGGCCCTGGCACTGATGCTGGCGCTGGGCCTGGTGGCGGCAACGGCGCGCGCCAAGCGTCGTGCCGGCGGCGCCGGTGCCGGCCTGCCGCAGCAGATGGGCTTGCGCCGCGCCGAGCTGGACGAGGCCCGGTTGGCGGGCGTCGCCGGCACCCGGCTCGCCCTGCTCGAACGCGAGGACGCGATCGCGGCGCAGGAGCGCCAGCGCATTTCGCGCGACATGCATGACGGTATCGGCCAGGACTTGTTCGCCCTGAAACTCGAACTCGAGCGCTTTTACGCGCGCACCAGGCGCCGCCACCCGCACCTGCAGGCCGGAGTCAAGCAGATGGTGGCCCTGGTCGACGACGTCATGGCGAACCTGCGCTCGGTCATCGACGACTTGCGGCCCGCCGGCCTCGAGCATGGCCTGGAGGCCGCCATCCGCAGCCAGGTCGAGAAGTTCAGGCGCCGCTCCGGCAATGGCTGCCGTGTCGAACTGCAGGTCGAAGCGCCGTTCGATCCGGCTGCGGCGGACGTGGCGGCCACGACCGCCGCATTCAGGATCCTGCAGGAAGCGCTGACGAATATCAGGCGCCACGCCAGGGCCACGCATGTGCGCGTGCAAGTGTCGCAACGGGGCGACCAACTGTTCATGTCGATCACCGACAACGGCTGCGGCTTCGGTCCGGCGCCGCGCCTGGAAGGCGCGTCGTTCGGCCTGCTCGGCATGCGCGAACGGGTCGGCGCCCTGGGCGGCATGCTCGACATCGACAGCGCACCCGGTCGCGGCACCTCGCTGGCGGTGGCGATTCCGCTGCGCCCGCCCGCCTGACCCGGGGGTCAACCCTACTTCACCGGTAGGGAAAAGCCTACTTCGGCAGCAAAACAGGCGGAGCGCGACCCTTCCCTGCAGTGCCCGGCTAGGCTGGACGCATCGATCCCGCGTTGCACCAAAAGGTGCGTTAAGGAGAAGTGCATGTTGCCTGATAAAACAGATGGCCTGGTGGACCCTGGCCGCAGGGAAGTACTCGCCACGGGCGCCGCGCTGGGGGCCGCGTTGGGGACTGGTGCCGCGCTGGGGACCGCAAGCGGCCCGGCCGGGGCCGGGACGATCCTCAGGAGTCCGCCCACCACACCCTTCCTGGTGCCGCTCCCGGTCTACACGCCGAAAGCCCCGGTGGCGGCGCTGATGCCGCCCGCCGGCCGCCTGCCCAGCGGGCAGGAAGCCGGCCGGGCCGCGCACCAGCGCAGCGCCGACTTCGTGCCGAAGAAATGCTACGAACTGCATGTCAAACCCTTGCAGCACTCCTTCCACCCCGAACTGCCGACCCAGACCATGTGGGGCTATGACGGCATGCTGCCGGGTCCGACCGTCGTGGCGCGCTACCATGAGCCGGTCGTGGTACGCATCTTTAACGAACTGCCGGCCAACCACGTCGGTTACGGCTCGCCGGAAATTTCGACTCATTTGCATAACGCACATTGCGGTTCGGAAAGCGACGGTTTTCCCGGCGACTTTTACAGCCTGGCCAAGCAAGGCCCGACCCTGACGGCGCCCGGCAAATACAAGGACCACCTGTACCCGAACGTGTTTGCCGGAGCCGACCAGTATCCGGCCACCAAAGGCGACCCGCGCGAAGCGCTCGGTACCTTGTGGTACCACGACCATCGGCTCGATTTCAGCGCGCAGAACGTGTACAAGGGACTGGCCGGGTTTTACCTGCTGTTCGACGAGATCGACTCGGGCAACGAATACGACCCCAACCCGAAGGCGCTGCGCCTGCCGAGCGGCGTCGGCAAGTACGACATCCCGCTCGCCATCCAGGACCGCCAGTTCGACTCGGGCGGCTATGTCGCCTACGACCAGTTCGAGAGCGATGGCCTGCTGGGCGACAAAATCTGCGTCAACGGCAAAGTCCAGCCCTGGTTCAAGGTCGAGCGGCGCAAGTACCGCTTCCGGCTGCTCAATGCGAGCCTCGCCCGCTTTTACGAGTTTTACCTGGTGAACGGCAGCGCCGACCAAGCCTTCACCTACATCGCGAACGACGGCAACCTGCTGCCCAAACCGCTGCAAATGACAAAAATCCGGATAGCGCCGGCGGAACGCGCCGACCTGGTGATCGATTTCGCCCAGTACCCGCTCGGCAGCAAACTGTACATCGTCAACAAGCTCGAACAGCTCGAGGGCCGCGAACCGACCGGGCGGCTCCTGCTGCCCGGCACCCAGGTCCTGCGCTTCGACGTCGACGACGAGCCGCCGCTACCCGACGCCAGCCGCGTGCCGGCCGCGCTGCGCGAGCTTCCTCCGGTAAACCTGGCCGAAGTGGTCCGCACCCGCGAATGGCGCTTCGACCGCGCCAACGGCGTCTGGACGGTCAACGGCAAGCTGTTCGACATCGACCGGCCGGCCGCCACCGTCAAAAAGGGCAGCGCCGAAATCTGGGTGCTGCGCGGGGGCGGCGAATGGCACCATCCGGTGCACCTCCACCTCGAGGAATTCCGCATCCTGTCGCGCAATGGGGCGCCGCCGCCGCCGCACGAGCAGGGCCGCAAGGATGTCGCCGTGGTGCGCCACGACGAAGTGGTGCGCATCTTCGTACGCTTTCGCGACTATGTCGGCAAGTACGTCATGCACTGCCACAACCTCACGCACGAAGACCATTCCATGATGCTGCGCTTCGACATCGTGGCATAGACGGGAACATAATCGCGACCCACTTTTTTTCAGGAGAACGGCATGGATGGCAAACGCAAACTCGTCGGCGCCCTGGGCAGGCCGGGCGGCAATCCGCGTGATGCGGCTTATTTCGGCAACGCGCGCCTGTTGACCCATGAAGGCAAGGGCGTGCGCTTCTACGATGACCTGTTGAGCGGCAAGCTGGTGGTGATTAACATGATGTACACCACTTGCACCGGGATCTGCCCGGCGAATACCGCTGCCCTGAAGGCGCTGCAGCAGGCCCTCGGGGCGCGCGTCGGGCGCGACATCTTCATGTATTCGCTGTCCCTGCGGCCGGCCTTCGACACCCCGGCGGCACTGCGCGATTATGCCCGCCGCTACGACACCGGGCCGGGCTGGACCTTCCTCACCGGGAAGCCGATGGATGTCGACGCCATCCGCCGCCGGCTCGGGTTTTACGACAGCAACCCCGCTGTCGACGCCGACCCGGCCCGCCACACGGGCATGCTCCGGATCGGCAACCTGCGCGCCAGCCGCTGGTGCATGGCGCCGGCGCTGGCCTCGACGCGGCAGCTGGTGGCGACGATCGAAGGGGCTGCTTAGGTCTTCTTACAACTGGCGCCCGGCGCGGCGAATGCCCGTGGTAACCGGCTCCATCAGGTATTCGAGCGGGGTCTGCTTCGAGCCTTCGATGTAGACCTCGGCCGGCATCCCGGCCAGCAGCTTCAGGTCCCCGGCCGCCTTCACGGAAGCCGCATCGGCGGCGACCAGCACATTGAAATAGGGCTGCCCCGTTCCCTTGTCCACCAGCCGGTCGGCCGAAATATAAGTGACCTTGCCGTGCACGGCGCTGTTGCGGTAGCGCAGCGCGCTGAACTTGATGCGCGCGAGCTGGTCCAGGTGGACGTGGTTGATTTCCTCCGGACGAATCCGGGCCTCCAGCATCAGGCCGGCATCAAGCGGCACGATTTCGGCGATCGCGTCGCCGGGGCGCACCACCGCACCGGGCGAGGTGAACTTGAGGTCGATGATGGCGCCGGCGGCCGGCGCCGTGACGATCTGGCGGCTGGCCGCGTCCTGGGTCTTGCGCATCTCCTGTTCGATTTCCGACAGTCGCGATCCGGCCTGCCGCAGCCCGTCGGTGGCGGCCTGGACGTAGTCGTTCTGCAGCGAGCGGATCTTGAGGTCGATATCGGCCGTGCGCTGGCCGACCCGCGCCAGTTCCGAACGGCGCTCCTCGAGCTTGGCGGCGTAGTCGGCCACCGTGGCTTCCAGTTGCGATACCCGCGCCGGCGAAATGAAGCTGTCGCGCTGCAGGCCCTGGTTCATGGCGAGGTCCTTGCGCTGCAGGCCGAGCGAGTGCTCGAGCTGCCCGATCTGCGCCTGCAATGCCGCCGCTTCCTCTTCGATCCGCTGGCGCTGGATGCGCAGCAGCGCCACTTCGCTGCCGAGCGACGCGCGGCGCGTCTCGAACAGCGCGCGCTCCTTGTCCATGGCCTGGCGCACGCGCCCGTCCTGCGCCCCCGCCGCCAGCAGCTCCGGCGGGAACTGCATGGCGGCCGCGCGCACCTGCTCGCTCTCGAGGCGGGCGATGCCGGCCCGTTCGGCCATCGCGCGAAAGGCCAGCCGGTTGCGGTCGGCGTCGACGCCGACGTCGCCCAGCTCGAGCACCGGCTGGCCCGCCTTGACGCTCTGGCCGTCGCGCACCAGCACCGCGCGCACGATCCCGCCCTCCAGGTGCTGCACCGGGCGCCGGTTCAGGTCGACCTTCACATAGGCCGGCGCCACCACCGCCATCGACAGCGGCGCCAGCGCGACCCAGGCGGCGATCGGCGCCACCGCCCCGGCCACGATGCACAGGCCGATGCGGGCCAGGCGCCTGCCCTGGTCGGCGCAGGAGGCTTGCTGGCGCACCGGGGACGAGTGTTCCTTTGTCGTGTCGTTCATGATGGCTCCTTCGAAAATCACGCGGATTGGACGGCGCGGTCGACGGTCGACTGCGCCTGGCGCTGCATTTCCTTCATCACCTCGGCGGCCGGGCCGAAGCGCTTGACGCGCCCCGCTTCCAGCACCAGGATCTTGTCGACGTGGGCGATCAGCGAGGGCCGGTGCGTGATGATGATCGAGGTGACGCCGTCCTCGTGCAGGCCGTTGACGGCGTGCGCCAGCGCCAGCTCGCCGGCGCCGTCGAGGTTCGAGTTCGGCTCGTCCAGCACCACCAGGCGCGGGTTGCCGTACAGGGCGCGCGCCAGGGCGATGCGCTGGCGCTGGCCGGGCGACAGCCGCAGGCCGTGCTCGCCGACCTGGGTGTCGTAGCCCTGCGGCAGGGACAGGATCATTTCGTGGGCATTCGCACGCACCGCCGCTGCCACCACCGCATCCGAACTGACCTGGCCGAGGCGGGCGATGTTTTCGGCCACCGTGGCGTCGAACAGCTCGACGTCCTGCGGCACGTAGCCGATATGCGGCCCCAGGTCCTGGCGCGGCCAGTAGGCGAGATCGGCGCCGTCCAGGCGCGCGCTGCCGGTCGACGGCGCCCAGATGCCGGTGAGCAAGCGCGCCAGCGTCGACTTGCCGGCCGCGCTCGGCCCCAGGATCGCGAGCGACTCGCCGGCCGCCAGGATGAACGCCACATGGAACAGGATCGGCTGGTGTGAACCCGGCGCGCGGAACGACAGGTTGTCGACCTCGAGCCGGCCTTGCGGGCACGGCAGCGCGAGCTGGCCGGTGCGCTCCTCGAACCCGGCCGACAGTTGCGCCAGCCGGCGATACGCGGCGCGGCCATCGGCCAGCATGCGCCAGCTGCCGACCAGCTGCTCGACCGGCTGCAGCGCGCGCCCGAGCAGCACGGTGGTCGCGATCATGATCCCGGCCGACGCCTGCTCGGTCAATACCAGCCAGGCGCCCAGCGCCAGCAGCGCGATCTGGATCGCCTGCCGCAGGCAGCGGGTCAGCGCGCCGAACAGCGTGCTGCTGCGCCCGGCACTCAGGGACAGCGCGGCGGTGTCGTCCTGCAAGGCGCGCCAGCGCGCCAGCAGCGCGCGCGTCATGCCCAGCGCCTGCAGCACTTCGGCGTTGCGCAGCGAACTGTCGACATAGCGGCCGGCGCGCCGCCCGCTGCCCTGCAAGCCTTCTAGCGCGCGCCGGCTGAGGCGGTCGTTCAGCCAGGCCAGCGCCAGCATCAGCGCCAGCGCCAGCGCGGCGCCGATCCCGAGCACCGGGTGGAAGGCCCAGATCACGACCAGGTAAATCGGCGCCCAGGGCGCATCGAACAGGGCGGTCAATCCGTTCGACGCGAACACGTTGCGCAGCGAGGCGACGTCGCGGATGCCTTCGGCGCCGCCGGCCTGCGGGGTGCGCGCCGCCCGCTCCACCAGCGTCGCCACCACCTGCGGCGCCAGCCGCTCGTCGACCAGCGTGCCGAGCACCGCCTGCAGGCGCTGGCGCACATAGTCGAGCAGCAGCATCACCAGCAGCGCGACCGCGGTGCCGGCCAGCAGCACCACCAGCGTTTCCTGGCTATAGGTGGTCAGCACCCGGTCGAACACCTGCAGCATGAACAGCGCCTGCACCAGGCAGAGCAGGTTGATGCAAAGGGAAAACAGCCCCATGCTACCCAGCAGCGGGCGCAGCTCGCTCCACAAGTTTTTCATCTCGCGCTCCTGTTGTCCTGGTATGCGTCGTGCATGAAACTCAGACGAACATGCCCGCGTCGTTCGTCGTCTGCGCCGCCCCGGCTGGCGCGGCCAGGCTGCTTGCGGCCGCCTCGCCGGCCAGCACGAAGTCGGCCGTGGTCAGCTGCGCCAGCTCGCCCACCCCCTGCAGCACGAAGCTGCTGGTCCCATCGACCAGCACCCGCAGGTTCGCGCCGAGGTCAGTGACCTGGACGCGCGTCCCGAAATTCGCCTCGGTGATGCCGAGCCCGGACAGGTCGAGCAGGTCCTGGCCGCCGACCGCATCGGCGTCGAAGCCGATGATGTCGTCGGCGCCGAAGCCGGCCGCGCCGAACACCAAGATGTCGTTGCCGGCGCCGCCGTTCAGGGTGTCGTTGCCCGCGCCCCCGCTCAGCCGGTCGGCGCCATCGAGTCCGTTCAGGGTGTCGTTGCCGGCGCCCCCGACCAGCACGTTGGCCAGCGCGTTGCCGGTGCCGCTGAAATTGCCGGTGCCGGTGAAGCCGAGGTTCTCGACGTTGTTCCACAGCGTGTAGCTCAGCGCCGTCGACAGCACCTGATCAAGGCCGGCGCCAAGCGCTTCGATGGTGGCGTCGCCGCTGGTGTTGACCAGGTAGGTGTCGTTGCCCAGGCCCCCGGTCATGGTGTCGGAACCGCCCTGGCCGTCCAGCGTATCGTTGCCGGCGCCGCCGTACAGGCCGTTCGACAGCGCATTCCCGGTGCCGTGAAAAGAGCCGGTGCCGGTGAAGCTCAGGTTTTCGATGTTGGCCGACAGGGTGTAGGCCGGCCCGCTGCTGCGCACCTCATCCAGGCCGCCCCCGACCGCCAGTTCGACCACGACGTCGGCAAAGGTGTCGACCAGGTAGATGTCGTTGCCCGCGCCGCCAGTCATGATGTCGGCGCCACCGAGCCCGTTGAGGGTGTCGTTGCCCGCCCCGCCGTTGATGACGTTGTCCAGCGCGTTGCCGGTGCCGATGAAGTTGCCGCTGCCGGTGAAGCTCAGGTTCTCGACGTTGGCTGCCAGCGTGTAGACCCGCGCGCTCGACTGCACCTGGTCCAGCCCTGCGCCGGCGGCCTCGATGACCGTGTCGCCGGTGACGTCGGCCAGGTAAGTATCGTTGCCCATGCCGCCGGTCAGGGTATCGGCGCCACCCAGGCCGTTGAGGGTATCGTTGCCGGCCCCGCCGGTCAGGATATTCCCGACAGCGTTGCCGATGCCGGTGAAATTGCCGCTGCCGGTGAAACGCAGGTGCTCGACATTGTCCTGCAGCGCGTAGGCCAGCGCGGTGCTGCGCACCTCGTCGATGCCCGCGCCCGCCTGCTCGACCACCACCTCGGCGCTGCTGTCGACCGTGTAGATGTCGTTGCCGCCGCCGCCGACCAGGGTGTCGATGCCGCCGTAGCCGTTCAGGAAATCGTTCCCGCCGCCGCCTTCGATCGTGTTGGCCAGCGCGTTGCCGAGGCCGACGAAATTGCCGGTCCCGGTGAAGCTGAGCTTGTCGACGTTGGCGCCGAGCGTGTAGCTTGCCGCCGAGGCGTAGACCAGGTCGATGCCGGCGCCCTCCGCCTCGACCACCACGTCGGCCGTGGCGTCGACGGTATAGATGTCGTCGCCGAGCCCGCCGGCCAGGGTGTCGGCCCCGGCGCCGCCATCGATCACGTCGCCGTCCGCGCCGCCGGTAATCACGTTGGCCAGGCCGTTGCCGTTGCCGACAAACATGCCGGTGCCGGTGAAGGTCAGGTTCTCGACGTCGTTGAACAGCGTGTAGTTCTGCAGGCTGGTGCGCACCAAGTCGGTACCCTGCCCGGCCAGCTCGTTGACCGCGTCCAGCGCCTCGTCGACGATATAGGTGTCGTTCCCGAGGCCGCCCGTCAGGACGTCGACCCCGGTCCCGCCGTCGAGGGTATCGGCGCCGCTGCCGCCGGTAATCTCGTTGCTCCGCTCGTTGCCGGTGCCGGTAAAGGCGCCGCTGCCGGTATACGCCAGGTTCTGCAGGTAGTCGCCCAGCGTGTAGCTGGCGAGCGAGGTGCGCACGCTGTCGACGCCTTCGTTGGCCAGTTCGGTGACGACGTCGCCAGCGTTGTCGACCACAAAGGTGTCGTCGCCCAGGCCGCCGATCATCGTGTCGGCCCCGATGCCGCCGTCGAGCAGGTCGTCGCCATGGCCACCCTCGACCGTATCGTCGCCGAGGCCGCCGCGCAGGGTGTCGTCGCCGGCGTCGCCCAGCAAGTGGTCGTTGCCGCCCAGGCCATCGAGGCTGTCGTCGCCGACGCCGCCGGTGATGCTGTTGGCCTGGGCGTTGCCGGTGCCGGCAAAGGCGCCGAAGCCGACGTAGACCATGTTCTCGACCTCGGCCCCGAGCGTGAAACTGTCCGCACTGGCCTGGACCAGGTCGAGGCCGCCGCCAGCCGCTTCGATGACGGTGTCGCCGCTGTCGAAGACCAGGTAGGTGTCGTCGCCCAGGCCGCCCACCATCCGGTCGTTGCCGTCGCCGCCGATCAACAGGTCATTGCCGGCGCCGCCGCTGATGATGTTGTCGAGCTCGTTGCCGATGCCGACGAAGTTGCCGGTGCCGGTGAAGGCCAGGTTTTCCAGTTCGCTGCCCAGCACGTAGCTGTCGATCGCGGTCCGGATCGTGTCGGTTCCGCCGCCGGCCTCCTCGACGATGGTGCCGAACTCATCGGTGATGACATAGGTATCGTTGCCGGCCCCGCCCACCAGCATGTCGGCGCCGAGGCCGCCATCGAGCAGGTCGTTGCCGTCCAGGCCGCGCAGTTCATCGTTGTACGCGGTGCCGACCAGGGTGTTGTCAAGCGCATCCCCGATCATCAGGTCGCCGATCCGCTGGGTCGGGCTCGAGGTGATCGCGCGCGGCGCGCCGAACTGGTCGTTGAAGGTGGCGACCACGCGCAGCTGGGTGCCGACTTCGGATTGGCCGGGAACGAAGCTGGCGCCGACGGCGCCGGCAATGTTGACGAAGCCGGAACCGCTGCTGCGCTGCCACTGGAACGACACGGCGTCGGCCGCCACGCCGCTGAAGGCGACGATGGTGCCCGGCGAGGCGACCAGGACCTGGCCCTCGGTCGGCGTGGTGTCGTCGATGGTCGGCACCCCGGTCAGGTTCACCAGCTCGTCGGCAAACTGCAGCTGTTCGATGTTGCGCAGCCTGTCGGTGCCGTCCACCTCCCTGGCGCCCGCGGTCAGGGCGAGGCCGCGCACGTGGGCCACGGTCCAGGTGCCGTCGGCATTCCGGGTCAGGTCATAACTGGAACGCACGTCGCGGTACTGCGCCGTATCGACGTCGCCCGGCGAGGCCGCCGGGTTGCTGATGATCTCGCGCACGATGCGCAGCTGGCCCGGGTTGATGGTGCCGGCCAGCATCTCGGCCTTGATCTGGTTCATGCTGTCGACGCTGCGGATCTCGAGATTCGGGTTGAGCCTGTCGCGCACGCTGATGCGCACGTTGAGCCAGGCATCGCCGTCGATCAGGTCGTCGCCGGCCTTGCCCATGATGGTGTCGCTGCCCTGGCCGCCGATCAGGATGTCGGCGCCGTTCGACGGGTCGAACACCACCGCCTCGGGGTCCAGCAGCGGGGCCTGGCCGAGCAGGGCCTGCAGCCCGTCGATCAGGCCGACGTTTTTCTGCAGCAGCGCGCTGCTGTGGTCGGGCGGTGCGTCCTCGACTTCGTCGCCGGCCAGGTCGATCCTGCCGGTCGGGACATTGGTGCCGATCAGCATGTCGTCCAGCCGCCAGCCCGACAGGCCCTCGACCAGGTCGAAGCGGTCGCGCAGGATGAACTGCTCCTGCTGGCCGAACAGGGGAATCCCGAGGTCGGAATTGGCCGCCACCAGGTCGCCCTTGTGGATGGCCCAGTCGAAGCCTTCCATCCCGTTGCTGCGCTGGATGCCGGGGCCCTGCACCATGATGTCGTCGCCCGATTCGCCGTCGTAGTCGGTGTCGTTGCCCTGGCCGTTGAGCACGTCGTGGCCGACGATGTCGCTGTTGAAGAACAGCTCGGAGTTATCGCCCGACAGGTTGTCGAAGCCTTCGCCGCCCTCGATCCAGTCGTTGCCCTCGTTGCCCATCAGGACGTCGCTGCCGTTGTTGCCCAGGATGAAGTCATTGTCGCGGCCGGCGAACACCTCGGTGAAATCGGGCCCGACGATGACGAAGTCCTGGCCGGCGCCGCCGAACACGAGGTCGTTGCCGGTGCCGTTGCTGATGACGTCGTGGCCGGCGTCGCCGAACAGGAAGTCGGCGGCGCCGGCCGGGGTGCCGTGGTCGGTGATGATGTCGTCGCCGTCGCCGCCATGCACCTTGTCGGCCTCGTCGCCGCCGTCGAGCCGGTCGTTGCCGCCGTCGCCCCACAGCGTGTCCATGCCGCGCCCGCCGCCGAGCGTGTCGTTGCCGGCGGTGCCGCCCAGCACCACGTGGTCGGGGCCGTCGTAGGCGTAGATCAGGCGGCCGCCGTCGGCCTGGCCGTCGCCGTCGACGTCCGCACCGGGTGCGGTGCGCGTCACAAGCGGACTGATCAGGTCGAGGATGCGGTCGCCGCGGATCGGGTCGGCATTGCCGTTCGGGCCAAGCCCGGTCTGCTGGTCCTGCTGGTTCATTTCCAGCACATGGCTGGCGGAAGTGAACAGCATCCCGGGCAGGTGGGTATGGTTGCCATCGGCGCCGAGGTCGCTGTTGCGCATGACCAGCGCGGAAAACGAATTGGCCTCCAGCTCGTTGAGCATGTTCAGGCCCTGGGTGCGGCTCAGGTAATAGAAGCGGTCGCCGTTCTGCAGGCTTTCCATCTGCGCTTCGAACACGAAGTTGAAGGTCGGCCCCAGCATGCCGCCGAACTCGAGCTTCGCTTCGGCCAGGCCGCCGATCCAGAAATCGATGTCGTCCAGGCCCGAGTTGGCCGCGTTCCAGGCGCCGCGGCTGGTCAGGAAGTCGAGCCGGTCGGCCGGGGCCTGGATGATGCCGTCGCCCAGGTCGATGTCGCCCATCACCATGACGGTGGCGGCCTGGCGCTTGCCGGCCAGCGTGGTTTCGCTGGTAATGCTGTCGTGCAGGCCGTAGGCCGCGATGAAATTGATGATCGACATCGGGTTTTTCAGGTGCGGCGCCAGGTCGGTCCAGCTGGTGTAGGGCTCGAGCTGGGAGTCGCCGGTCATCGCATGGAACGCCGCGCGTGCTTCGTTGAAGGTGGGGGCGCCGGTTTCGCGCGCGCGCGCCATGTTCAGCGTGGCCAGGTCGAGCGGCAGGCCGACCAGGTTGTTGCGCAGCGCCTCGGTGACGAATTCATCGATCTCGTTGCCGACCTGGCGCGACATGCCGCGCACGATCGCGCCGATCGCCTCAAGGTGGCTGGTGGCGCCGTCCTGGTTGAATTCGACCGGGTTCAGGAAGGCCTGGATCAGGCCGATGTCGCTGCTCACCAGGTTTTCGTCCAGCCGCGCCACCTCCTCGGTCAGCATCGAGTGGCCGAAGCGGTACACCACGTTGGCGAACTCCTCGAAGATGGCGGGATCGATGTCGGGCGAATGCGAAAACACGAACGGATCGACGCTCGGCTGCGCCG
>JAQGLR010000024.1 GCA_028292765.1 Massilia sp.
GGCCGGCAACGCGCTGGCGACCCTGCTCGGTACGCCCGCCGGGGAATTCACCGTGCCGGCTGGTTCCCTGCAGGGGCGCGTGCAGTTGCCTGCTGTGCCCGAAGGCCTGCCCTCGCAGCTGCTCAAGCGCCGGCCCGACATCGTCGCCGCCGAATACCGGGTGCTGGCGGCCCACGACCTGGTGGGGCAGGCGAAGCTGGCCCAGCTGCCGTCGATCAGCCTGACGGGGCGCGGCGGCACCTCCAGTTTCGCGCTCGGCTCGCTGTTCAAGTCGTTCACCCTGGGCCTGCTTCCGAGCATCAACTTCCCGATTTTCGACCCGGGCGTCAAGGCGCGCCTGAAGACCAGCGAAGCGCAGACGGGGGTCGTCGAGCAGGAGTACCGGCGCGTCGTCATGGCGGCCTTTGAAGAAGTGGAGAACGCACTCGTCAACCTCGACGCCCACCGGCGCCAGCGCATCGAATTGCAGCAGCAGTCCGACCAGCTCGGCGTCGTCGCGGCGCAGGTGGAGGCACAGTTGAAGGAAGGCATGGTGTCGCAGCTGGAAGTATTCGAGGCCCAGCGCACGCTGCTGGCGTCGCAGCTGGCCCTGCTGGCCAACCACCAGCAGATCCTGTCCGATACCGTGACGCTATACAAGGCGCTGGGCGGGGGCTGGCCGCCTGTGGATGTCCGGAATGCGGCGGCTGAATAACCGGAGGCGGCCGTGATGGCGTCCGACGCGATGCTTGCCGCCCCGCGCCCGGCGCCGGCAGGCAGCCTGATGATCGTGCTCGAACCGGTGTCGCACCCGGAACTCGGCTCGATCCATATCCACGAGAAGCTGTTCGCGATCGGCCGCACGGAAGCGCCGTTCGACACTTACCCGAAGGAGCTCGCCGCCGACCTGTCGCGCCGGCATGCGCGGATTTTTTGCGAACATGGCGCAGTCTATTTTGCCGAACTGGGCAGCACGAACGGCAGCACCGTCAACGGTGTCCCGGTCCGGCAGGCGATCACCACGCTGCACAGCGGCGACGTGCTCGGCCTGGGCAAGGCGCTCACCTACCGCGTGCAACTGGAACGCGGCGCCTTGCCGCCGCCCCAGGTGCGCCTGTCCAGCCTGGTACTCACGCCGGAAGGGGGCGCTGCAAGGGCGGGCCTGCAGCCGATCGTCGTCACCGAGTTTCCCTTCATGGTCAGCAAGGCCGACGACACGTTCGCGCGCTATCGCGGCGCGGAACCGGCGCAGGTGAACTACCTGTCGCGCCGCCACGCGCACATCTTCCTCAGGGCCGGCAAACTCCATGTCGAAGACCTGGGCAGCACCAACGGCACTTTTGTCAACGGCGCGCGCCTCGACGAACACGCGGCCGCGCTGGCCGACGGCGACGTGCTCGCCTTCGGCGGCCGCTACTTCGTCTACCGGGTCGGGCTGGAATGGGAGGCCGCTCCGCGCGACCCGACGCTGACGCGGATCGGCGCCGCCGCCACCCCGGCCGCCATCGACGCCGACAGGACCACCTTCGTCGCCGCCGCCGATTCCTTCCTCGACATCTTCTGTGTCGACCCGGGGCCTGAACGGATCGATGCGCCGCCCGCCCCCGCGGCGCGCGACGACGCAAGCGGGCGGCCCCGGGGCAAGGCCGCGGCCATGCTCGCGGGCCTGTACAGCGCGCTCGGCGGCAAGCGGCCGCGTCCAGTACAAGGCCTGCGCTACCGGGCAATCGCCGCATTGCTGCTGGTCGTCCTGGTGGCGTCGGCAATCCAGCGCGCCACCAGCCCCCAGCGCGAGGTGGAAAACCTGCTGGCCGCACCGGAGTACGCGCAGGCGGCGGCGGGCGCCGACGCGGCGCTGGCGGGCGACCCGGGGAACAGCCGGCTGAAGTCGCTGGGCACGGAAGCGCTGCTCAAGGCCAGGCTGCCGGCCTGGATGGCGGCGCTCGAGGCCGGCCAGTTCCAGAGGGCGGCGCGGCAGGTGGCCGCCATGCGCCCGCACGTCCGCAACAACCCCGAGCTCGCGCCCTTGCTCGACGAGCTCGACTGGATCGTCGCGCTGCAGGCCTTCGTGGCCGGGCGCGGCGGGGCGCAGGCCCCGAGCCCCGATGCGCTTGATGCCGCCAGGATCGAGCAATTCCTCAGGCAATGGGAAGAGGGGAACGAAGCGCACCAGCGCGCCTTCGAGACCATGTCCGCCCACGTGCCGGCTTATCGCGACGCCTATGCCGGGGCACTGAGCAATGTACGCAAGCTGGCGCTGGCCAGGGGGCAGGCATGAAACGCGACCTGATCAAGCCGCAATCCCTGACGCCGCTGTCCGAGGCGCTGGAGGACCATAGCGCGGAAGGCATCTCGATCCTCACCGCCGATCCCTGGCGCTTTACCCAGGCCCTGGTCTACGGGATGGCCGCGCTGGTGGTCGCGGCGCTGGCCTGGTCGTTCTTCGGCCACGCCGACGTGCTGGTGACGGCGAACGGCAGCCTGGTGCCGGCCTCCGAGGTGCGCCGCCTGTATGCCCCGATCGATGGCGAACTGGCGAATATCTACATCGCCCAGGGCCAGCCGGTGAACAAGGGCGACGTGGTGGCCCGGATCTACGCGCGCGGCGCGATCGAGGCGGCGCGCAACGCCCTCGAGGCGCGGCTCAGGCTCGAGGAGGCCGAGCGCCAGTGGAAGGAATTCCCCGAAAAGAAGGCGCTGATGGAGCGCAACGCGGCCGCGCTGAAGGAAGCGACCGACGTCGAGGAGCGCCAGCACCGGCGCCGGCTGCTGGAGGGCACCAGCAGCCTGGCCCAGGGCCAGGGCGCGCAGCAGCAGGAAGCGCGCACCAACCTCGAGGACGCCCGCCGCGCCCGCGACGCCGCCCGCGACGAAGCCGAAAAGTTCGGCCGGCTGCTGGCCATGCCGGGCGGCGGCGGCGTGTCGCAGCTCCAGGTGGAAGGCAAGAAGAATACGCTGCAGGCGGCCGAGAATGCGCTGCGGGTCGCGCAGTCGAGGCTGAGTGAGTTGAGCGCGCGCCAGGGCATCGAGCTGAACCAGGCCAGGACCCAACTGGAAACCAGCGGCCAGGAGCTGGGCAAGCTGCGCATCCAGTATGAAGCCGCCGCGCGCGAAGCCGCCAATACCGAGGACAAGCTGCGGCTGCAGGTGCAGACCGCGCGGCTGGTGGCCGAGGCGGCGGCACGGATCAAGTTCGAGAATATCGACAAGGACAATTTCCTGCTGATCGTGGCGCCGGTGGACGGTGTCATCACCGACGTCACGTCGACCCAGCCGGGCGACAAGCTGCAGGCCAACACCCCACTGGGC
>JAQGLR010000125.1 GCA_028292765.1 Massilia sp.
ATGAGGACGTCGACGCTTTTGACCGCCGCGTGCGCGAGGGACTGGACCTGAACCAGAATGCGCGCGAGGTCGCCTACGCGGCCGAGCTGAAATTCGACGGCCTGGCGATGAGCCTGCGTTACGAAAACGGCGTGTTCGTGCAGGCCGCCACCCGCGGCGACGGCTATACCGGCGAAGACGTGACGGCCAACATCCGTACCGTGCGCGTGATCCCGCTGCGCCTCCATGGCACCGGGATTCCCGCGGTGCTGGAAGTGCGCGGCGAGGTCCTGATGTTCAAGGACGACTTCGCGAAACTCAATGCCCGCCAGCGCGAAGCCGGCCAGAAGGAATTTGCGAATCCGAGGAACGCCGCCGCCGGCAGCCTGCGCCAGCTCGACGCCCGCATCACGGCCCAGCGTAAACTCCGTTTCTTCGCCTACGGTATCGGCCTGCTGGAGGGTGCGGGTGAAGACTTCCCTATGCCCGAGTCGCATTCGGCAGTGCTCGACTGGTTCGACCGCCTCGGCTTGCCGGTGTCGAAAGAGCGTGCGGTCGTCACCGGCCGCGATGGCCTGCTCGGCTATTACAAGGACATCGGCGAGCGGCGCGAGTCGCTGCCCTACGAAATCGACGGCGTGGTCTACAAGGTCGACCGCCTGGCGGACCAGCGCGCACTCGGCTTCGTGTCGCGCGCGCCGCGTTTCGCGCTGGCGCACAAGTTCCCGGCCGAGGAAGCGCTGACGACCGTTTCGGCGATCGACGTCCAGGTCGGCCGCACCGGGGCGATCACGCCGGTGGCGCGCCTGGTGCCGGTGTCCGTCGGCGGCGTGACCGTCACCAACGCGACGTTGCACAACGAAGACGAGGTGCGCAGGAAAGACGTGCGCGTGGGCGACACCGTGATCGTGCGCCGCGCCGGCGACGTGATTCCCGAAGTGCTGGCCGTGGTGCTGGAGCGGCGCCCGGTTCCGGAACCTGCGGTGTACGAACTGCCGAAGACCTGTCCCGTGTGCGGCTCGCACGTCGTGCGCGAGGAGGGCGAAGCGATCGCGCGCTGCTCCGGGGGCCTGTCCTGCGCGGCCCAGCGCAAGGAGGCGATCCGCCACTTCGCGGGCCGCCGCATGATGGACATCGAAGGCCTGGGCGACCGCTACATCGACAGCCTGGTCGAGTGCAAGCTGATCCACGGCGTGGCCGACCTGTACAAGCTGACGCAGGGCGACCTGCTCACCATGAAGCGCCTGGCCGACGAGCGCGACGGCGTAACGCCCGAGACCGTCAGGCAGGGCAAGGTCCCGACCAAATGGGCCGACAACCTGCTCGACGCGATCGCCGCCAGCAAGCGGCCGCCGCTCGAACGCCTGCTGTTCGCGCTCGGCATCCGCCACGTGGGCGAATCGACCGCGAAGACCCTGGCCGACTGGCTGGGCAGCCTGGCGCTGGTGCGGCGCGCGCCCGCGGCGCTGCTGCGCGTGCTGCCGGACATCGGCGGGACCGTGGCGGAGTCGATCGCCGAGTTCTTCGCGGAAGAAAAGAACCAGCGCGCCATCGATGCGCTGCTGGCAACCGGCGTGGCGCCCCAGGGCGAGCACGCACCGAAAGCCCAGCTGCGCGAGAAGCTGGACGAGGTGGCGCTGCTGGCCGCGCTCGATATCCCGAAGCTGACCGAGCCACGTGCGCGCCAGCTGCTGGCCGGGCGCACGCTCGACGACCTTGCGCACCTGCGGGTGTTCAGCGTCTTCGGGCTGCCGCAGGCCATCGTCAGCGCGCTCGAGGAATGGATGGCGGCGCCCGGCAACCGCGACACCCTTTCCAACCTGTCGACCCTGCGCCGCGAACTGCTGGAGTCCCTGCCCGGGGAGGCCGCGGCGCCGGAAGGCGGCCTGGCCGGCAAGACGTTTGTGCTGACCGGCACCCTGCCGACCATGTCGCGCGATGCGGCCGGCGCACTGATCGAGGCGGCCGGCGGCAAGGTGTCGGGCTCGGTATCGAAGAAGACCTCGTACGTGGTGGCGGGCGCCGAGGCGGGCAGCAAGCTGGAGAAGGCAGAAAGCCTTGGCGTCACCGTGCTCGACGAAGCAGGCCTGCTGGCGCTGCTGGCCCAGGTCGGCGCCAACGAAGAAAAGTAAAAGAGGTCAACGATGAACAGAATCCGCAAGGCAGTCTTCCCCGTCGCCGGCCTGGGCAGCCGCTTCCTGCCGGCCACCAAGGCCCAACCCAAGGAAATGCTGCCCATCGTCGACAAGCCGCTGATCCAGTATGCGGTCGAGGAGGCGGTGGCCGCCGGCATCACCGAAATGATCTTCATCACCGGCCGCAACAAGCGCGCCATCGAAGACCATTTCGACAAGGCCTACGAGCTCGAGGCCGAGCTGGAAGCGCACAACAAGCAGGCGCTGCTCGACCTGGTGCGCCAGGTGATCCCGAAGAACGTCACCTGCATCTACATCCGCCAGTCGGCGCCGCTGGGGCTGGGGCACGCGGTGCTGTGCGCGCGCCCGGTGGTCGGCGACGAGCCCTTCGCCGTGCTGCTGGCCGACGACTTCATGGATACCGACGGCGCCAAGCCGGTGCTGGCCCAGATGACGGAAGTCTTCGGCTACGAAAAGTGCAGCGTGCTGGCGGTGCAGGACGTGCCGCGCGCGCAGACGCGCCAGTACGGCATCGTCAGCGCGGCCCCGTACCGCCCCGGCCTGGAACTGGTGTCGGGCATCGTCGAAAAGCCGCAGCCCGATGTAGCGCCGTCGACGCTGGCCGTGGTCGGCCGCTACGTGCTGACCGGGGCCATCTTCGAGCATCTGGAAAACCTCGGCGCCGGTAGCGGCGGCGAAATCCAGCTCACCGACGGCATCGCCGCCCTGATGCGCGCCGAACGCGTGCTCGCCTACCGCTACGCCGGACAGCGGTATGATTGCGGCTCGAAGCTCGGTTACCTGGAGGCGACCGCCGCGATGGGACTGAAACATCCGGAAACCGCCGAGGGCTTCCGTGCATTCCTGGCGCGACTGGCAGAACGGGCAAACGAGCAGGCAAACGAGGAGGGCGGCCATGGCGGTACGTGAGATCCTGAAGATGGGCGACCCGCGCCTGTTGCGCGTGGCCGAACCGGTGCGCGAGTTCGGCACGCCTGAACTCGATACGCTGGTGGCCGACATGTTCGACACGATGCATGCCGCCAACGGGGCGGGGCTCGCCGCCCCGCAGATCGGCGTCAACCTGCAACTCGTCATCTTCGGCTTCCAGCACAATGCGCGCTACCCGGACGCGCCGCAGGTGCCGGAAACCGTGCTGCTCAATCCCGTCCTGACGCCGCTATCGGAGCTGACGGAAGAGGGTTTCGAGGGCTGCCTGTCGGTCCCGGGCCTGCGCGGCAGCGTGCCGCGTTACGCGCGCCTGCGCTACGAGGGCGTCGACCAGTACGGCATACCGATCCGGCGCGAGGTCGACGGCTTCCATGCGCGCGTGGTGCAGCACGAGGTCGACCACCTGCTGGGCATCCTGTACCCGATGCGGATCACTGACTTTTCCCGTTTCGGTTTTACCGAAGTGATGTTCCCCGATCTCGATCCAGGCGCGGACGATTGATCGCTGCAATTGAAGCTGAAAGTGTTCGAATGACTCAAGTAACAGGTGGACCGCCGGAATCGAAGCTGCAAGTGAGCATCAGCGGGGATGTGCTGCTCGTGGAGCAGCACGGCGAAATGACCGAGGAAGCGCTACGCCTGTGCCAGCAGCGCGTGCTTGAACTGGCGATTGATACCGGCCTGCGCCGCGTGCTGTACGACGCCCGCGAGATGGTCGCGCCAGCCAGCGAGTTGGCGCTGCTGCAGCAAAAGCTCGATGACCAGCTTGGCGGCATGAAGCTGCGCCGTGCGATCGTCGTGCCCGGAACCCGCATCGCCTACCTGGCGCGCATCGCCTTCTTCGAGGGCGAGGACCGCGTGTTCTACGACGACATCGACGCGGCCCTGGCCTGGCTCCGCAGCGCCTAGCGTGGGCATGGAGTGCCCACGCTAGGGATACGGGCTCGGCCCGCCTTCCGCGATGAACCGGTCGATGCGGCTTGCCAGCACCGGCAGCGGCACCGAACCGAGTTGCAGCACGGTGTCGTGGAAGTGGCGGATGTCGAACTTCGCTCCCAGCGCTTTTTCCGCTTTCGCGCGCGCTTCCATGATCGCCATCTGCCCCAGGTAGTACGACAGCGCCTGGCCGGGCCACGAGATGTAGCGGTCGACCTCGGTCTCGACTTCGTGGTTCGACAAGGCCGTGTTCTCCCGCAGGTAGGCCTGCGCCTGCTCGCGCGTCCAGCCCTTGGCGTGCACGCCGGTGTCGACCACCAGGCGCGAGGCGCGCCAGGCCTGGTAGCTCAGCATCCCGAAAACTTCGTAGGGCGTCTCGTAGATGCCCATCTCGACGCCCAGGCGCTCGGTGTAGAGCGCCCAGCCTTCGCCGAAGGCCGAGATGTAGGCGCGCCGGAACGGCGGCACGCCTTTTTGCTCGAGCGCGACCGGCATCTGGAAGGCGTGGCCCGGGGCCGACTCGTGCAGGGTGAGTGCCGGCAGGCTGTAGAGCGCGCGTGCGGGCAGGTTATAAGTGTTGACGAGGTAGACGCCGGGGCCGCCCCGTCCGGCCGTGTAGTAGGGCGCCTGGTCGTCGGGCACGGGGCGGATCGCGAAGCGCTGGCGCGGCAGGTAGCCGAAGTACTCGCCGGCTTTCGCGTCGAATTTCTTGGCCGTCCAGGCCGCGCGCATCAGGAGTTCTTCCGGCGTCTTCGCGTAAAAGCGCGGATCGGTGCGCAGGAATTGCAGAAAGGCCGGCAGCTCGCCCTTGAAGCCCGTCTGGGCAATGGTGACCGCCATTTCGGCGCGGATCTTCGCCATCTCGGCCAGGCCGATGCGGTGGATCTCGTCGGCGCTCATGCTTGTGGTCGTGTATTCGACGATTTTCGAAGCGTAATAAGCGCGGCCGTCCGGGAGGCTTTCCGCGGCCAGCGTTGCGCGCGCGCCCGGCATGTACTCCTCGCGCATGAACCTGAGGACACTGGCATAGGCCGGCTGCACCTGGTCGCGAATGGCTGCCAGGGCCTGTGCGCGCAGCGCCGCCTGTTCGGTTGCCGGGATCGACGCCGGCATGGCCTTGAAGGGCGTGTAAAAGACCGTGTCTTCGGGCCTGGCTCCCGCCACCGAGGCAAGGGCGGCGTCGCGGCCCTTCAAGGTCACCTTGGGCGGCGTGAAGCCGCGCGCCAGTCCCGCGCGCATGTTGGCAAGCTGCTCGCCGAAATGGCGGGGCAGGCTGGCCAGCTGTTTCAGGTAGTTACGATAGTCGTCCAGCCGCGCGAACGGCTGGCGCGCGCCATAGGTGACGTCGGTCCAGAAGGCGCTGTCGGCATTCACCGGGGCTTCGAATTCGCGAAAGCGCAGGTCCGCGGCAAGGGCGGCGATCTGGGCACGGTACACCCGGTAATTGATACGCTGCGGCGCCGACAGGGCGTTCGGGTTGACACCGTCGAGGCGGCGCAGCACGTCCTGCCAGTAGGCGAGGCGCGTGGCCTGGATGGCGGCATCGACGCGCGGCAGTTCGGGGCGCACCCGGCCACGCGTACTGTCGTCGCTGGCCAGGCGCTGTTCCACGCGCCAGCGCCACTCGGCCTGGTGGATGGCGGCAAAGCGCCGGTCCGCCGACGCGGTGTCCGCCGGCGTGGCCCGCACGGCCGCGGCCGCGGCAGGGGCCGCCGTGGCGATATTCACTGCGACCAGGCCTGCGACCCACAACACGGCCTTGAACTTCGATTGCATCATCTTCCCATCCCCATGTTGAAAGCGTGATATTTCCTGCCATGCATTATGTCGCACGAGAACGAGCGCGGTCAGCAAGTTTTTACGCGCGGAATCGAATGGCCGTTGCTCGACCGGCCGCGCACGTTTATTTGTAAAATCCGGCTACATTGCCCTTATAATCAGAAATCAGCCAGCCACAAGGCAGGCGGTACGAATAACGAACGACAGCTGAACAGCGAGCATGGACCACACAGAAGGCCAGAGGCCAAGGTCGACAAATGATGCCGACGCCAAGAACAGGCCCAGCCATCCCGGAGCTTCCGGGAAAGAGGTCCCGGGTGTCGCGGCACTTGTGCAGCCCTGGCTGCTCCTGAGCGTGCAGCTCACGCCCCTGATCGGCGAGAGCGGCTTCTGCGCGCTCGTCGGGCGCGCGCTGCGGGTGTCGAGCGTGTGCGTCGAGCGACTGAACACGGGCGAGGGCGCCCGTCCTGTGGCCGACCTGTTCGCGTCCCTGACCAGAATCCTGAATGAGATAGGGCCCGAGAACGCGGCGGCTGCGAACAGCGCCATGCTCGGCACTTTCACCACGCTGCTGGCTACCTTGATCGGCGATGCGCTAACAAAACAGCTGTTACACGTCGCATTGGAAGGCGCGAACGGGCAGAAGCATGGACAGGAGCAGAAGTAAATGAGCGATAAAGTATCCTTGGGCCTCTTGAATACCGGGGTGCCCGGGTTGGACACTCTCCTTGGCGGGGGACTCCCGGAGTTTTCGTTCAACCTGATCGCCGGGCCTCCGGGCAGCGGCAAGACCACGCTGGCCCACCAGGTCATGTTCGCCCTCGCCACGCCCGAGCGGCGAGCGCTGTTCTTTACCGTGCTCGGCGAGCCGCCACTGAAGATGCTGCGCTACCAGCAGCAGTTCACGTTCTTCGACGTCGACAAGGTGGGTCCGTCGATCCGCTACGTGAACCTGAGCGAAAACCTGCGTACGGGCGACTTCAGCGGGGTGCTGGAGCGCATCATGCTGGAAGTCGAGACGTTCGCGCCGTCGCTCGTGTTCGTCGATTCGTTCCGCTCGGTGGTGCAGACGGCCAAGGCCGGCAACGAGGGTGTCGCCGACCTCCAGTACTTCATCCAGGAACTGGGCACGCGCATGACGAGCTGGCAGGCCACCACCTTCCTGATCGGCGAATACGGCAATTCCGACCCGGAGGCGAACCCGATCATGACGGTGGCCGACGGCATGCTGTCGCTGACCCAGGTGCACGAACACAGCGCCGTCGTGCGCAAGATGCGCGTCATGAAAATGCGTGGCCGCGCGCACCTGTCCGGCTCGCACAATTTCCGCATGAGCGGCGACGGCCTGCGTATTTATCCGCGCATCCTGCCGGCGCTGGCCGACGACCGCCTGCCGGGCGTGGAGGTCGACCGCGCGCCGCGCCGTATTTCCATCGGCGTGCCGGGGCTCGACGCGCTGCTGCATGGCGGCATGCCGCAAGGGCATACGGTGCTCGTCGTCGGGCCGAGCGGCGCCGGCAAGACCATCATCGCGACGCGCTTCCTCCAGGAAGGAGTGCGCCAGGGCGAAAAGGGCGTCGCCTTGTATTTCGAGAAAGGCACGCCGCGCCTGCGCAACGCCGAGCTTGCCGAACTGGTGCAAAGCGGCGCCGTCTCCGTGGTCGAGAGCCGCCTGCTCGACCTGACCGTCGACGAGCTGATCGACGACCTGGTGGCTACCCTGCAGCGCACCGGCGCCAAGCGCCTGGTCATCGACTCATTGTCCGAGTTCGGGCTGTACATGGCGCCGGAGTTCCACGCCGACCTGCGCCTTGCCGTGTTCCGCCTGCTGACGATGGTCGCCAAGATCGGGGTCAGCGCCGTCGTGACGATCGGGCAGGACGACCTGTTCGCCGAACTGAGCTTTGGTAAGGCGAATATCTCCTTCCTGACCGATGCGATCGTCGCCCTGCGCTACGCCGAAGTGGACGGCAGGCTGCACAAATTCATGTCGGTGGTAAAGGTACGTGGCAGCGCCCACAGCACCGACCTGCGCGAGTACCGCATCACCAGCGAAGGACTCGAGGTGGACGAACTGCCAACCGAAGTCGCCGGCGTACTGAACGGCGGGTCGGGCCGGGGCTTCGTGCCCAAATGAGGAGAGCAGGGAATGTTTCACGAAAAAGAGCCAGGCTCGATGCAACGTTCCCCTGATCCAGCCATGGCCCAGCCCGACGCTTATACCGGCGCACTGCTGCGCCACATCGGCGGCCTCGAAGACGAGGTCGCGCGACTGCGGGCGGCCCTGCGCGACAAGGAAGAACTCGAGCGCAGCGTGACGCGCCTGCGCGAGGCCAACGAGCACCTGGTGCTGGCCGCCATCAACGAACAAAGCCTGCGCGACGAGGCCGAGGCGGCCAACCGGCGCCAGAACGAATTCCTCGCCATGCTCGCGCACGAGTTGCGCAATCCGCTGGTGCCGATCAGCATGTCGTCGATGCTGCTCGAGCGCTCGGCCAACGCCTCGCCCCAGGTATTGAACTTCTCGAAAGTCATCCGGCGCCAGGTCGACCACATGGCCAGCCTGCTCGACGACCTGCTCGACGCGGCCCGCATCAGCAGCGGCAAGATCACGATCCACCGCGAACCGCTGGCGCTGGCCGACGTCATCGACCAGGCCGTCGAAACCGTCCTGCCGCGCGTGCGCGAACGCGGCCAGCAGCTCGAGGTGCACCTGCCTTTGGCCCCGCTGGGCACGCGTGGCGACCCGGTGCGGCTGGCCCAGGTATTTACCAACCTGCTTGGCAACGCCTCGAAATACACCGGCGATGGCGGCACGATTACCCTGGACGTTACCGGAGATGGCGAGGAGGTGGTCGCGACGGTGGCCGACAACGGCACCGGCATCGCCCCCGAGGTACTGCCGCATATCTTCGACCTGTTCACCCAGGGGCCGCGCTCGCTGGCGCGCTCGGAAGGCGGGCTTGGGGTGGGCCTGAACGTGGTGCGCAACCTGGTGTTGATGCATGGCGGGACGATCCGGGCCGAGAGCCCCGGGGTCGGCCAGGGCAGCCGCTTCATCCTGCGCCTGCCTGGCTGCGCATTGCCGCAAGCCGCGCCGCCGCGCGCCGAGACCAGCGCCGGCGCCGCCCCATGCCGGGTCCTCGTCATCGAGGACAATCCGGACGCCGCCCAGACCCTGAAAGCCTTCCTCGACATGGAAGGACACGAGGTCAGCCTGGCGCACGACGGGTGCAGCGGCCTCGACGCACTGCTGGCGGGCGATTTCGACGTCGTCGTCTGCGACATCGGCCTGCCCGGCATGGACGGGCTGGAAGTGGTGAGCCGCCTGCGCGCCGCGCAGGCCGATGCGGGCAACGCGGCCGAAGGGGGGCGAGATAGCTCGGCGCCGGTGGCCATCGGCCTGTCGGGCTACGGCCAGGCCGACGACCGCTCCAGGGCCCAGGCCGCCGGCTTCGACCACTACCTCGTCAAGCCGGTCAACCCGGACACGCTGCTGGCGCTGGTGGCGCCGCGCCGCTAGCGCGCTTTCCGTCCCCCTCGAGCCACTCGCCGCGCGCGATGCCGTAGACCGCGTGCGGACGGCCGTACCAGTCCTCCAGGCCGCGGTAGCGCAGCCCCAGGCGCGCCATCACCTTTGCCGAACCGGCGTTGTCGGGCAGGCAGACCGCGCATAGTTCCGGTGCGCCGAGCGTGTCGAAAGCCCATCCGGCCATCGCACGCGCAGCTTCCGATGCCAGCCCCTGGCCCCAGCGGTCCGGCACCAGGCGCCAGCCGATCTCGTGCGGGTTGGCGGGCTCGCGTCCCAGGTACTGGATGCAGCCGGCGCCGACCAGGCTGCCAGTGTCACGCTCGATGAAGGCCCACCAGGAAAAACCATATTTGGCCCAGCGCTCCTTGACGAGCGCGATGCCGGCGCGCGTCTGTTCAGGCGTCTCCGGCTCGCCGCTGATGAAGCGCATGACCTCGGGCAGGCGGTTCATCGCCTGCAGGCCGTCGAAGTGATGGTCGTCGAAGGGTTCGAGGCGCAGGCGTTCGGTGCTCAGGATGGTCATGTCGTTCCCCATAAAAAAAGGGCCGCTTTGATAAACCAGGCGGCCCCCATGCGGATGCTGTTGCTTACTGGTGCGCGTGGTGCGTCGCCGTCAGCTTGCGCATCATCGGCAGCACCGCCAGCGCGATCAGGGTGCACAGCACGGCGGCGATGCCCAGCTTGTTGAACAGGCTGGTGTAGATC
>JAQGLR010000074.1 GCA_028292765.1 Massilia sp.
AAAAACTGATCATCGCGCTGGCCCTCGGCGCTGTTTCCTTTAGCGCCACCGCAGCGGACCTCAAGCGCGGCGAAGAGCTGGCCAAGAAGTACAACTGCGCCTCCTGCCACGGCGCCGACTATAATAAGCCGATCGACCCGAGCTATCCGAAGCTGGCCGGCCAGCATGCCGACTACATCGCGCACGCCCTCAGGGCGTACAAACGCGGCGGCGACCAGCCGAATGGCCGCAGCAACCCGATCATGGCCGGCTTCGCGAAACCGCTGTCGAACCAGGACATGATCGACATCGGCGCCTACTTCGCCAGCCTGCCGTCGCAGCTGGTGGTGCGCAAGTAAACAAGTAAGCAAGCAGCCGCCGTCCGGTTCGCCGGACGGGTGCAATCGTAGGAGCATCCCCCGGTGCGGCTTGCAAGCCGCACCGGGGGATTTTTATTTTTTCCGGCGTTCGCGCCGCTTCATTGGAGTTTCACTTTGCAGTCCGTCTCACCTGCCTACCTCAAAACCAACCTGCTCAGCGGCCTGACCGTCGCGCTGGCGCTGGTTCCCGAAGCCATCGCCTTTGCACTGGTGGCCCACGTGTCGCCGCTGACGGGCCTGTACGCGGCCGTGCTGGTCTGCTTCATTACCTCGGCCTTTGGCGGGCGGCCGGGCATGATTTCGGGTGCGGCCGGGGCGCTGGCCGTGGTCATGGTGGCACTCGTCGTGGAGCACGGCGTGCAGTACCTGTTCGCGGCGATCGTGCTGATGGGCGTGTTGCAGATGCTGTTCGCCGCCGCGCGGCTCGGCAAGTTCATCCGCATGGTGCCGTATCCGGTGATGCTCGGTTTCGTGAACGGGCTGGCGCTGGTGGTCTTCATCGCCCAGTTCGGGCACTTCAAGGTGGCCGGGGCCGATGGCGTGCAGCACTGGATGCAGGGTGCGCAGCTGTACACGATGCTGGGCCTGGTGGCGGCGACGATGGCCGTCATCTACATCACGCCGCGCGTAACAAAAGCGGTGCCGGCAACCCTGGCCGGCATCCTCGTCGTCACGCTCGCTGCGGCCTTGCTGGGCATCGACTCGAAGACCGTCGGCGACCTCGGCGCGATCGGCGGCGGCTTGCCGCAGTTTGCGCTGCCCGACGTGCCGTTCAACCTCGAGACCTTGAAAATCGTGTTCCCGTACTCGCTGGTGCTGGCCGGTGTCGGCCTGATCGAGTCGCTGCTGACGCTTACCCTGGTCGACGAGATCACCGAGACGCGCGGCCAGCCGAACCGCGAATGCATGGCCCAGGGCGCGGCGAACGTCGTCACGGCCTGCTTCGGCGGCATGGGCGGTTGCGCGATGGTCGGCCAGAGCATGATCAACGTGAACAACGGCGCCTACGGCCGCCTGTCGGGCATCGCCGCGTCCCTGTTCCTGCTCTCGTTCATCCTGTTCGCATCAAGCTGGATCGAGCAGATCCCGCTCGCCGCCCTGATCGGCGTGATGTTCGTGGTCTGCGAAAAGACCTTCGCGTGGGGCAGCTTGCGCACCATCGGCAAGGTGCCGCGCGCCGACACGCTGGTGGTGCTGCTGGTGGCCGCGATCACGCTCGTCTATGACCTGGCGCTGGCGGTACTGGTGGGCGTGATCGTCTCGGCGCTGGTGTTCGCCTGGCAGCACGCGAAGCAGATCGGCGTGAAGACCAGCGTCGATGCGCAGGGCTGGAAGGTGGTCGAGCTGGAAGGCACGCTGTTCTTCGCCTCGGTCGCCAACTTCAACGAACTGTTCACGCCGAAACAAGACCCGCAGGACGTGGTGGTCGAGTTCCGGCGCGCGCGGGTGGTGGATCACTCGGCGATCCAGGCGATCGACGCGCTGGCCGAGCGTTACCGCGCGCTCGGCAAGCGCCTGCACCTGCGCCACCTGAGCCCGGACTGCCGCGAGCTGCTCGGCAAGGCGCAGGACATGATCGAGGTGAACGTGCTGGAAGACCCGCGCTACCGCGTGGCGGACGACAAGCTGGCCTGACGCAGCGCGGCGCTACCCGGGGGCTGCCAGGTTCGGCGCCGCTGCCGGGCCGTCCGGCGGCGCCGCGCACCCTTCCTTGAGCCGCAGGCCGAGCGCCTGCGACTCTTCCTTCTCGCCACGCGCGCCCTGCCATTCGGCCATGGCCGCAAGCGCATGGCAGGTGCGCGTGCGTGCGCTGGCGTTGTCGCCGGCCGCGGCTTTCAGCAGGGCCTGGGCGTTGATCTTGCCGAGGTAGAAGTCCGCAATCGGTCCGGGCCATTCGTCGTCCTCGTTGCGCGCGAAATTCGCCTTCAGTTCCGTCGCCGCCAGTTCCGGCTGGCCCGTCCGCAGGCGCGCAAGGTACAGCCACAGCGCCGCGCTGCGGTTCGACGGCAGCTTGTCGAGCCCGGCGCGGAGGCGCGTGGCGGCTTCAGGCACCAGGCCGCGTTGCATCATCCGGCGCCCGGTCAGGATGTTCGCCGCAGGATTGCCGCCGCTTGCCGCCTGTTCCAGCAGGGCGGCGCCGCGCACGGCATCCTTCGGGACCAGTCTGCCGCGCATGTGGATGTCGGCCAGCGCCATTTGCGCGTCGGCGTTGCCGGCTTCGGCCTCCGCCGTGATCCAGGGCTCGAGCTTGCGCCGCTGCCCGAAAGGCTCGCCGCCGAGATAGGACAGGTAGATTTTTTTCTGGCTCATCGCGAACAGCACGCGGTGCGAGCGCAGGAAGTCGTCGCCGAGCAGGACGTCGATATCGTTGTCGTAGTCGATGACCGAGACTTCCGCGTTGCGCACGGTTTCGTCGCCGATCTGGAAGGTATCGAAGCTGGTGCGCCAGCGCGCTGCCTTGTGGTCGCCGACACCGTAGGCCACGCCCATGCGCGTCACGCCGGGCGCGTCGAGCCTGAGGCCGGCGCGCTTGGCGGCGCGCAGCGTGATGGCGGTGGTGGCGGCGCCGGTGTCGATGATCGCCACCATCTTTACGCCATTGATCGTCACCGTGAAACGCGGATTCGGGCTGCTGTCGGACCCGTATTCGAATGGAAGGACGATGGCCTCGGGACTCCAGTAGGCCAGGAAGTGGTTCTTGCAATCGACCGGCCGGAAGAATTTCATTTCCTTGGTGGCGAGCGAGATTTCCAGGTCGGTCTGCAGCAGGAAGGGCGCGCCGATGATCGCATCGTAGGCGGGCGGGCTGCCGAAATCGGTCAGCACCTGCATGTAGCCCCTGCCGCTGGCGGTGACGCCCGTCGAGAATTCCTTGACCCGGGTTTCGTAGATACGGGCGATGCCGCCGACGCCGCGGGCATGCTTGCCAGTATTCCGCAGGAACATGTCGCGGCGTTCGGTGCCGGTGCGCGTGAGGACGGTCTGCCAGGCGCCGGTGTCGACCAGCATGATGGCCGGCGTGTTATCGATGCTGCCGACGGTCGTCACTTGCAGCGCAGGGCCGGTGTACTGCAGCGGCAGCTTCGCGACCTGGACATATTTGCAGGCGGGAGGGTCGGTTGCGTCGGCGGCGGCAGCGGGGGGCGTTGTCAGCGCGGTCAGCGCGGCCAGCGCGGAAAGGCTCAGCGCGGCGGCGCTGCGGGAGAAGGGCAGGTTCATCCAGCAATTCTAGCTGGAAAGTTTCCTTTATTGCAATTTTTATCGGCTTATCCGGCCTCCCGCCGCGGCTAGCGCGTTGCGCGGCGCCGCACGCACTCGATATAGGCCTCGGTATCCGGCGCGGTGCTGTTGCGCTGCGATGTCCAGATCATCTCGCCCAGGCATTCCATGATTTCGTGGTGCGCATCATGCTCGCCGATGCGGCTCACCAGCAGGTCGTGGGCGGCCTTGATGCCGCGCGGCTGGTCGATCGAGACCTGTTCGGCGATCGACAGGTGCATCGACAGGTGCAGGAAAGGATTCGGCTGGCCGCCTTCGACCGAATAATCGCGCGCGACGGCTTCGTCGGCGTCGAACAGGGCGTCGTGGTATTCGGGGTGCTGGACGATCCAGTCGGCGGCGATGGCGTCCATCGGCGTCAGGATTTCACCGGCGCGCTGCTTTCGGAAGGCTTCGCAGAAAAAGCGGCGCACGTCGTGCGAGGACGGAGTGAACATGGGGAAGGATCGGAAGCGAAAAGGAAGGGCGCCATTGTAACCCGATGGCGTCCACCTCGCCGTCCGGCCACCGCCCTCGTGCGATACCGTTCAGGGCTCGGGCTGGGGCGCTGCGTTCGTCAGCGCTGCCGGCGTCAGCGGGCACCCTGCGCGTGCGCCCTGCGCCGCCAGCGCCGGCAGGGCGGCCCTGTCGCCGTGTGCGCTGTGCCACTCCTCCATTGCCGAGATCGACTCGCAGGTGCGGGCTGTGGCCAGCGTGCGGTCGTCCCGCGCTTCCTCGATCAGCTTCGCCGCGCCGAGTTTACCGAGGTAGAAGTCGGCGATCGGCGCCGGCCACTCGTTTTCCCGGTTGCGCTGGCGCGCGGCTGCCAGTTCGGTTTTCGCAAGCTCGGCCTGCCCGGTGTGCACGCGCGCAATGTACAGCCACAGCGGCGCCTGGGGGTACCCGTGGGGCTTGTCCAGGCCCGCGCGCAGGCGTGTCACGGCTTGCGCATGCATGCCGATCAACATCATGCTGCGTCCGCTGATGAGCTTGGCGTCGGCATTGCCTCCGTTCGCCGCTTTTTCGCCCCAGTGCGCGGCAAGGGTCATGTCTTGCGGCACCACCTTGCCCTGGATGTAATAGGTGGACAGCACCATCTGGGCGTCGGCATTCCCGGCCTCGGCTTCGGCCTGGAGCCAGGGCTCGAGCCGGGTCCCCTGGCCGAACGGTTGGCCGCCAATATAGGACAGGTAGATTTTTTGCTGGCTCATCGCAAACAGGACGCGGTGCGAGCGCAGGAAGTCGGCGCCCAGCAGCACCTCGAACGCGCCGTCATCGTCGACGACGCCGACCTGGGCATTGCGCACGACTTGGTTGCCGATTTCGAAGCGTTCGAAGGTCGTGTGCCAGCTTGCTACCTTGCGCGGGCCCGCGCCGGTCACGTCCAGGGTGCGCGTCAGCTTCGAGGCGTCGAGCTTCAGCCCGGCCCGTTTCGCCGCGCCCAGGCTCACATACGAGGCGCCGGCGCCGGTGTCGATGATCGCGTCCATCTTCACGCCGTTGACGACGACCGTGAAATGCGGATTGGCCGGGTCGCGCATGTGCTGGTTGAACGGGAGGACGACCGCATTCTCGTCCCAGTAGCCGAGGAAAGCATCGCCGCAACCCATCGGGCGGAAGAATTTCAGTTCCTTGGTCGCGAGCGATATCTCGAGGTCGGTCTGCAGCAGGAAAGGCGCGCCGACCAGTGCGTCGTAGCCCGGCGCGCCGCCGAATTCCTTGACCACGGGCAGCGTCATGCGGCCACTTCTTGCCGGTCCAATCGAGAACTCGTCGACCTGGGTCGAGTAAATCCGGGCATGCCCGCCAATGCCGGCCGCTTCGCTACCCGTATTGCGCAGCGCGAGCTTGCGCGGTTCGGTCGCTTGCGTGGTCAGGATCGTCGCGAAGGCGCCTGTATCGACGAGCATCGTTGCCGGCGTGCCGTTGATGGTGCCTTGGGTCGTGATGTTCAGGTCGGGACCGGCATAGCGCAGGGGGAGGCGCGCCACCTGCACGTATTTGCAGCCCGCCTCGGCCGCCGCGGCAAAGGCGGGAAGCAAGGCCGATGCGAGGGCGGATGCGGCAAGGATCGCAAGCCGGGCGCGGGCAGAGGTTGTCATGCAGCAAATTCTAAACAGAAACTTTATTGTTCAGTAACTTTTTGCGTACGCGCCGCCATCGCACGAAAAAAAAGCAAGCAGCACCGTTTGCACGATGTGCTTGCCCCTTGGTGGCTGCCGCGAACGCTTTACGCGTCCCTTACTTGTCCGGCGCCAGCATCAGTTGCGATTCGACGACAGTCTCGTGCTGCCTGGCGGCTGGCTTCCCGGCCACGGCGGCATTCCCCTGGCTGCGTGGCTGGCGCAGGTAGCGCGCACTGTGGCGGCGCTCCGTGTGCCCGCCACCGGCGGGGAGGCTGAGGAAACGCGACAGCTCCTGCAAGGCACGCTGGTAGACGTCGCGCTTGAACTCGATGACCACGTCCAGCGGCACCCAGTAGTCGTGCCAGCGCCAGGCGTCGAACTCCGGATGGTCGGTCAGGCGCAGGTTGACCTCGTTGTCGCGCGCAACCATGCGCAACAGGAACCAGATCTGCTTCTGGCCGCGGTAATGGCCACGGATCTCGCGTTTGATGAAATGGTCCGGCACCTCATAGCGCAGCCAGTCGCGGGTGCGGCCCACGATCTTGACGTGCTCCTGGCGCAAACCGATTTCCTCCTCGAGCTCGCGGTACATCGCCTGTTCCGGCGTCTCGCCGTATTTGATACCCCCTTGCGGAAACTGCCAGGAGTGCTCGCGCACCCGCTTGCCCCACCACACCTCGTTATTGGCGTTCAGCAGGATGATGCCGACGTTGGGGCGAAACCCTTCCCGATCGAGCATAGTGCACCTCGAAACTTTCTGCCGGCCTCTGTGTCCGTTATATTTTTACCTACAAATCCTCGCGTCAGCTGCCCCCGTGCACCACGAAAACGACCGACGCTGCGTGTTCCGGACCCATTTGTACAAAGATTGGACGCATCAGCCAGCTAATCCTTTAAAATTAGGTCGATTATAACTCTCTCTTTTTAAAAAGAATTCATCGATATGCGCGCCTCACGATTTTTTATTTCAACTCTTAAAGAAGCGCCATCCGACGCCGAGATCGTCAGCCACCAGCTGATGATGAGGGCGGGGATGATCAAGCGCCTCGGCTCGGGGATCTACACGTACATGCCGACCGGCCTGCGCGTGATCCGCAAGGTCGAGGCCATCATCCGCGAAGAGATGAACAAGTCGGGCGCGCTCGAACTCCTGATGCCGGTCGTGCAGCCGGCCGAGCTGTGGCAGGAAACCGGCCGCTGGGACAAGATGGGTCCGGAACTCATGCGCGTCAAGGACCGTCATGGCCGCGAATTCGCGATCCAGCCGACCTCCGAGGAAGTCGTCACCGACGTCGTGCGCAGCGAGATCAAGTCCTACCGCCAGCTGCCGCTGAACTTCTATCACATCCAGACCAAGTTCCGCGACGAGCGCCGTCCGCGCTTCGGCCTGATGCGCGGCCGCGAGTTCACGATGAAGGATGCCTATTCGTTCGACCGCGATGTCGAGGGCATGCAGAAGTCCTACCAGGTGATGTTCGATGCTTACACGCGCATTTTTAATCGTTTTGGCCTGAAGTTCCGCGCGGTGGCGGCCGACAACGGCGCCATCGGCGGCACCGGTTCGCACGAATTCCACGTCATCGCCTCGACCGGCGAAGACGCGCTGGTGTACTGCCCGACGTCCGACTATGCGGCCAACATGGAAGCGGCCGAGGCGCTGGCGATCGGCGAGCGCGGCGCGGCGACGCAGGAAATGACCAAAGTGCCTACGCCGGGCAAGACCAAATGCGAAAGCGTGGCTGAATTGCTCGGCCTGCCGCTGTCGCAGACCGTGAAAACCATCGCGCTGACGGTCGAGAAGGAAGAAGAGGGCAAGGTCACCAAACAATACTTCATGCTGCTGCTGCGCGGCGACCATGAACTCAACGAAGTCAAGGTCGGCAAGGTCGAGGGCCTGAGCAACCACCGCTTCTCGACCGAAGCCGAGATCCTGGAAGTCTATGGCAGCGTGCCGGGCTACCTCGGTCCGGTCGCGCCAAAACAGCCGGTCACCATCGTTGCCGACCGCACGGTCGCGAACATGGCGGACTTCGTGTGCGGCGCGAACGAAGCCGACTATCACCTGACCGGCGTGAACTGGGGCCGCGACCTGCCGGAACCGATCGTCGCCGACCTGCGCAACGTGGTCGAGGGCGACGCCTCGCCCGACGGACAAGGCGTGCTGGCGATCGAGCGCGGCATCGAAGTGGGCCACGTGTTCCAGCTCGGCACCGCGTACTCGAAGGCGATGAACGCGACTTTCCTCGACGAGAACGGCAAGCCGGCGCCGCTGCAGATGGGCTGCTACGGCATCGGCGTGACCCGCATCCTGGGCGCGGCGATCGAGCAGAATTTCGACGACAAGGGCATCGTCTGGCCGGACGCGCTGGCGCCGTTCCAGCTCGTGCTGTGCCCGATGGGCATGGACCGCAGCGAACTGGTCAAGGCACAAACCGAGCAGCTGTATGCCGACCTGCAGGCGGCCGGCGTGGACGTGATCGTCGACGACCGCGGCCTGCGCCCGGGCGCGATGTTCGCCGACTGGGAACTGATCGGCGTGCCGCACCGCGTCGTCATCGGCGAGCGCGGCCTGAAAGAGGGCAAGCTCGAATACCAGGGCCGCCGCGAATCCGAGGCGACCGCCGTGCCGGTGGCGGAGGTGGTCGGCTTCATCAAGGGCAAGCTGGGCCAGTGATGCCGATGAAGCGACACAGCCGGGCCGGGGCCTGGCTGGGCGGCGTGCTGCTCGCCGCCGCCCTTGCCGCACCCTTTGCCGGCGCGCCCGCCCACGCCGGCAACCAGAAGGAAGAAGCGATGGCCGATTCGGTGCGCCTGGCGCTCGCCAACGCCATTGCCGACACCCGCCCGCCGAAGCCGGTCTTCCGCGACGAGGCGGCGCGCGTGCGCTACCAGGCCTGGTTCACCGAGATGTCGGCACGCTTGAAGAAGCGCCTGCCGGACGAGCAGGTGCGCACCGAATTCCTGGAGTCGGCCTGGTACGAATCGACCCGCGCCGGGCTCGACCCGGGCCTGGTGCTGGGCCTGATCCAGGTCGAATCGGCCTATCGCAAGTACGCCGTGTCGATCGCGGGCGCGCGCGGCTACATGCAGGTGATGCCGTTCTGGGCCAGGGTCATCGGCGACAACGACCGCCGCAAGCTGTTCCACATGCAGACCAACCTGCGCTATGGCTGCTCGATCCTGCGCATGTACATCGACATGGAACGCGGCAACCTCTACCTCGCGCTCGGCCGCTACAACGGCAGCCGCGGCCGGCCGCAATACCCGAACGCGGTGCTGTCGGCGTGGAAGAAGTGGGAGTTCAATCCGGTCCAGGTGGCGCAGCGGTAGGGCGTTCGATCATTCGCACCGCTTGATGCAGGACCTAGGGTGGGCGGGAGACCCGCCCACCCTAGGTCCTGCCGCACACGTCAACAATCCCACAACATATCAATCGAACCACAGTCCCCGATCCCGGTGTAGACTGCTTGCTTTCTCCGCCACAACATCCATCATGCGAATCAACACTCTCGCCGCCGCGTGCACGCTGGCGGCGCTTGCCGGCTGCGCCTCGACCGGCCCGGCCAGCACCGGCCCCGGCTCCCGTCCCGCCGTCGCCGGACAAGCCAAAAACATCATCTTCTTCCTCGGCGACGGCATGGGCGTCAACACGCTCACCGCCGCGCGCATTTACCACGCCGGCGAAGACGGCGCACTGACCATCGACACGCTGCCCGAATCGGCCTTCGTGAAGACCTTCTCGAACGACGCGCAGGTCACCGACAGCGCCGCTTCGATGTCGGCCTACATGACGGGCGTAAAACAGAACAACGGCGTGATCTCGATGTCCACCGAGACCCGCGCGATTTCCCCTGCCGCCGACGCCAACGGCAACCGCCTGGTGAGCCGCTGCGAGAACGGCAAGCCGGTGCCGACCCTGGCCGAACTGGTCAAGGCGCGCGGCATGGCCGCCGGCGTCGTCACCAACACCAACGTCACCGACGCCACCCCGGCCGCGACCTACGCCCACGCCTGCACGCGCAGGCTGGAAACCGACATCGCCGCAGCCCTGGTGCCGGGCGGCGCCGGCTACAACAAGGCACTTGGGGCAAATGGCCTCGACCTGGTGTTCGGCGGCGGTGCGCAATTCTTCACCCCGGTGGCGCAGGGCGGCAAGCGTGCCGACGGACGCAAGCTGCTCGACGAACTGCAGGCGAAGGGCTGGCGCGTCGCCTCCGACAGCGCGCAGCTGGCGGCCCTGAGCCCCGCGCCGCAGCCGGTGATCGGCCTGTTCGGGCAAGGCCACCTGGCATTCGAGGCCGCGCGCGATCCGCAAAAGCAGCCGCTGCTTTCCGAGATGACGGGCAAGGCGATCGACATCCTGTCGCGCAACCCGAACGGCTTCTTCCTGGTGGTCGAGGGCGGCCTGATCGACCACGCGCTGCACGCCACCCAGGCCAAGCGCGCGCTGCAGGAAACGGTGAGCTACAACGCGGCCCTGAAACTCGCGATCGACAAGATGCAGGCCATCGATCCGGGCCTGAAGAACACGCTGATCGTCGCCACCGCCGACCACGACCACACCCTGCTGATCAACGGCTACTCGCCGCGCACCGGCAAGACCACGCCCGCCAATCCGGGCATCCTCGGCCTGGTGCGCAGCATCCCGGACGGAAAAGTCCGCTTCGACAAGGACGGCGCGCCGTTCACGATCCTGGGCTTCGGCACCGGCGAACATCGCGTGCAGGGCAGCCGCAAGGACGTGAAACTGACCGACGAGATCGCGGCGGGCGACGATTATCACCAGGAAGCCGTGGTGCGCACGCGCGCCGGCGCCGAAACCCACGGCGGCGCCGACGTCTACCTGGGCGCGATCGGCGCCAACGCGGAACTGTTCCGCGGCACCATCGACAACACCCGCGTTTTCAGCTTGATCAAGACCGCGGCGGGCCTGTGAATTACATGACGACCTACGCCGCCAGAAAGCACCACATGACCAACCTCCGACTCCCAGCGCTGCTCGTGGCAGCCTGCTTCACCCTGAACGTGCAGGCCGCCGCGGTTGTGCCCACTGCGAAACCGCAAGCGAAAAACATCATCTTCTTCCTCGGCGACGGCATGGGCCCGACCACGATCACCGCCGCGCGCATCTTCAAGGCCGGCGAAGACGGCCTGCTGGACTTCGAGCGCCTCGACCGCACCGCGCGCATCAAGACCTATTCCGCCGACGCCCAGGTGACCGACAGCGCGCCCTCGATGGGCGCCTACATGACCGGCGTGAAGATCAACAACGACGTGATCTCGCTGAAGGATGCCAAGCCTGTCGCGCCCGCCAAGGACGCGAACGGCATCGCCAGCATCGACCGCTGCGGCGCGAACAACGGCAGCGCGCCGATGACGATCCTGGAACTGGCCAAGGCGGGCGGCAAGGCCGTCGGCGCGGTCACCACCACCGAACTGACCCACGCCACCCCGGCCTCGACCTTCTCGCACGTGTGCGACCGCAACATGGCCTACACCATCGCCCAGCAGGTGGTGCCCGGCGGCGCCGGCTACAACGCGCGCCTGATGGACGGCGTCGACGTGCTGATGGGAGGAGGGCGCAACCACTTCACGCCGTTCGACGCGAAGACCAACCCGAAGGGCCGCGGCGACGGGCGCGACCTGATGGCCGAATTCGAGAAGCAGGGGTATTTCGTCGCCAATACCCGCGCCGACATGGCGTCCGCGCCCCTTGGGCGCAAGTTCGTCGGCATCTACAGCGCCGAGAGCCACCTCGACTACGCCTCGAAGCGCCGTCCCACGCAGCCGACGCTGGCCGAGATGACCGCGAAAGCCATCGAGCTGCTCTCAAAAAAACCCGAAGGCTTCTTCCTGATGGTCGAAGGCGGCAAGATCGACCACGCGCTGCACGAAACGAATGCGCGCAATGCGCTGGTCGAGACGGTGGACTTCGACGAGGCGATCCAGACGGCGGTGGAACGCATGCGCGCGCTCGACCCGGGCCTGGACAACACGCTGATCGTCGTCACCGCCGACCACGACCACACGATGGTCCTGAACGGCTACGCCAGGCGCGGCAATCCGGTGCTCGACATCGTGCGCAACGTCGGCGACGGCCAGCCGACGCGCGACGCCGACGGCAAGACCTACACGGCGCTCGTCTTCGGCAATGGCCCGAACCGTCCCGAAAAACGCGCGGACGTGGACAGCGCGCAGGCGCTCGCCCACGACTACCGCCAGGAGAGCGGCGTGCGCTGGCCGAACGAATCGCACGGCGGCGGCGACGTCAAGCTGTATGCGGCCGGCGCCGGTTCGGCGCCGTTCAAGGGGACGATCGAGAACACGCATGTGTTCACGCTGATGAAGGCGGCGTTCGGGTTTTAAAGAACCGCAAAAACAAAAAGCCCCGACCTGCGATCGGGGCTTTTGACGTTCAGGCTAAAGGGCAGCCAGGCTTTTCTTATTTCAGATGATTCGAAATGAGTTTGGTCATTTCAAACATCGAGACTTGCTCCTTGCCGCCGAAAACAGCTTTCAGCTTGTCGTCGGCATTGATCATCTGGCGGTTGTCTGCAGCTTGCAGGTCCGCTTTCTTGATGTATTCCCAGACTTTCTTCGTCACTTCGGTGCGTGGCAGCGGCTTGTTGCCGACCACTGCAGCCAGTTCGGCCGA
>JAQGLR010000088.1 GCA_028292765.1 Massilia sp.
ATCGAGCGTGCGCGGTGCGTGGAAGCTGCGGTTTTCAAAGGTATACGTGTGGGTTTCGCCCCGTTCCAGCCCGCGCAGGGCGTCGAGCACAGCCGTGCGGTCGAACTCGGCGCGCGGCAATTCCACCATGCGCGCGGCGGCGTCGATGATCGGGCGGTAACCGGTGCAGCGGCACAGGTTGCCCGAAAGCGCATCGTCGACCTGGCAGCGCGAATATGCCTGACCTCGCGGCCGGCCGTCGGCCTTCAGGTACATGCCCCACAGCGACATCGCAAAGCCCGGCGTGCAAAAGCCGCACTGCGAGCCGTGGCATTCGACCAGCGCCTGTTGCACAGGGTGCAGGCGCCCGTCCGGCAGTTGCAGGTCTTCGACCGTGAACAGGGCCTTGCCGTCGAGCGTGGGTGTGAACTGGATGCAGGCGTTGACCGCCTTCAGTTCGAGTTGCCCACCTTCGAGCGAACCGACCACCACCGTGCAGGCGCCGCAGTCGCCCTCGGCGCAGCCTTCCTTGGTGCCGGTGCAACGCAAATCCTCCCGCAGGTGCTGCAGGATGGTTTGCGTCGGCGCCACGCCCGTCACTTCATGGACGGCGTTGCGGAAATAAAAGCGGATCGGTTCGGCCATGCTTGTCCCGGATTTAAGCCAGCGTGAAGGATACCCTCTTGGAGCGTCGACCTACTATGATAAAAATCAGATATTCCTTATCATCGATTCAATATAATCCAGGCGCCTCACCCGCCATACGGATGGGTCGCCCGCCAGTGGTTGGCGATGTCGATGCGGCGCGTGATCCACACATGCTTGTGCCCCATCGCGTAGTCGAGGAAGCGCGCCAGCGACGCGGCCCGCGCCGGACGGCCCGCCAGCCGGCAATGCAGCCCGATCGACAGCATTTTAGGCCGGTTCAGGCCATTCGGGTCGCCTTCCGCATACAGCACGTCGAAGGCGTCCTTCAGGTAGTCGAAGAATTGCGTGCCTGAATTAAAACCCTGCATCGCGGCAAAACGCATGTCGTTGGTGTCGAGCGTGTACGGCACGACCAGGTGGGCCCGTTCGGCCGGCGCGCCATCGGCGCCAGGAAATGCAACGTTTTGCCAGAAGGGCAAGTCGTCCCCGTAATGATCGGCGTCGTAGGCAAAGCCGCCGTGTTCGACGACCAGGCGGCGCGTATTCGGCGAATCGCGCCCGGTGTACCAGCCCAGGGGCGCCTCGCCCGTCAAATCGCGCATGATCTCGACCGCCTCGCGCATGTGGGCGCGCTCCTGGGCTTCGTCCATGTTCTGGTACGAGATCCAGCGCAGGCCGTGGCAGGCGATTTCGTGGCCGAGTTCGCGGAAAGCCGCCACCGCATCGGGGTTGCGCTGCAGCGCCATCGCCACGCCGAACACGGTCAGCGGCAGGCCGCGCGATTCGAACATGCGCAGCAGCCGCCACAGGCCGGCGCGCGAGCCGTATTCGTAGAGCGATTCCATGCTCATGTGGCGCATCGGGAAGGCCTGCGCCCCGACGATTTCGGACAGGAAGGTTTCCGAAGCCGGATCGCCATGCAGCACCGAGTTCTCCGCGCCCTCCTCGTAGTTCAGCACGAACTGCAGGGCGACCCTGGCTTCGCCGGGCCACCGGGGATGCGGGGGATTGCGGCCGTAGCCGACCAGGTCGCGGGGGTAATGTGGGTCCATTGGCGCAGTCGAAAAATGAAAGGTATATCGCTGATCTTATATTGGCGGAAGCACAACGGTATATCATCCCATGAATAGGCACCTTCAACATGCTCGTATAGGAGAAGCAATGGGCAAACTCAGCACCCACGTGCTCGACACCGCGCACGGCCGCCCGGCCGCCGGCGTGGCCATCGAACTGTATGCGCTCGACGCGGGCAGCCGCACCCTGCTGGCGCAGGCCAGGACGAACGCGGAAGGCCGTTGCGACGCGCCCCTGCTCGAGGGCGATGCCTTGCAAGCCGGACGCTACGAACTGGTATTCGCTGCGGGCGATTATTTCGCGGCGCAGGGCGTGGCGCTGCCTGACCCGCGTTTCGTCGACCGCGTGACGATCGCCTTTGGCGTGGCCGACCCTGGCCAGAACTACCATGTGCCGCTGGTCGTGACGCCCTGGTCATACTCGACCTACCGTGGCAGCTGAGCACAAGATACAAAAAAACCGCCGCGTCTGGTTCCATTGCCGCAAGAACTTGCTATCCTGAGATATCAGGAGGAACGCACATGTCCTTGCACATCGTTCATTTCATCGGTCCGATCAACCACAACTCCGCCTGCACCGTACGCAACCTGTGCCTGCAGGCCCTGCAAAACGGGGCCAGCGAGATCGAGTTGCACCTGTCGACCGAAGGCGGCAACATGACGGCCGGCTTCGCGCTCTACTTCTTCCTGAAGTCGCTGCCGGTGCCGCTCACCACCTTCAATATCGGCAGCGTCGAATCGGTGGGCGTCGTCATCTTCCTGGCCGGCGGCAAGCGCTTCGCCTGCCCCGGGGCCCGCTTCCTCGTCCATCCGCTGCACTGGGGCTTCGGCAACCTGGTCGCGGCCGACCATTCGCGGGTGTCGGAGTGGCGCGAATGCCTCGACTTCGACGCCGAACGCTATGCCAGCATCTTCGACGACGCCACCCGCGGCGCGCCCGAAGCCGGCGACATCCGCCCCCACCTGTTCGGCAATGCGCGCATCTATACGGCCGAACAGGCCGTACGCGCCGGCCTCATCCACGAGGCCTTCCAGGCCCGGCTGCCCCCCATGGGCGCTACCTCGCATTGGTGGAATTAGTGGTTGATGCCACTCCCGGGCCGCCCTGATCAACCCGACAACACCCCTTGACACCCCGCCAACAATGCCCTGCCCGTGGGGCGTCGTGCCATTTTGTCTACGTGGCGCGCATGCATCTTTACCCTGTTGAAACGCTTTACAAATTTGATGCCTGTAGGCATCATCCGAACAGTCCGCCCCTCGGATATGCGCGGCGCGCCTGCTTTTTGCTCCTCTTATCGCTCCTCTACCACTGGTTTATATGGCGGCAGTCCTCCCCAACACGACTTCAGGCATACCGATGTCGGGTTTGGCGCGCGCGCTGGTGCAGGCCGGCCGGCTGAGCGTGCCGCAGGCCGACGCCTTCCAGAAAAAAGCCGCAGCTGACCGCAGCACCTTCATCGACGCCATCCTGGCCGGCGGCGCGCTCGACGCCGGGTCGCTGGCGGCGTTCTGCGCCGAGACCTTCGGCTACCCGCTGCTCGACCTGTCGACCTTCAGCCTCGATTCGCTGCCGTCGGGCGCGATCGACAGCAAACTGATGACGGCGCAGCGCGTGATCGCGCTGGCCAAGCGCGGCAACCGGCTGTCGGTGGCGATCTCCGACCCGACCAATACCCAGGCCCTCGACCAGATCAAGTTCCAGAGCGAGGCGGCGGTCGAGCCGGTGATCGTGGCGCACGACGCCCTGCTCGTCCTGCTGGCAAACCTGACCAGGAACGCCGAGCAAGCTCTGGGCGACCTGGCCGGCGACGGCGCCGAGATCGAGTTCGCCGAGGAAGAGGCGGCAACCGTGCCGCTGGAATCGACGAATGAGGTCGAGGACGCGCCGATCGTGCGCTTCCTGAACAAGATTCTGATGGACGCGGTGCAGCTGGGCGCCTCCGACATCCACTTCGAGCCCTACGAAAAATACTACCGGATCCGCAGGCGCGTGGACGGCGTGTTGCGCGACCATGCGATGCCGCCGCTCTCGATCCGCGACAAGCTGGTCTCGCGCATCAAGGTGCTGGCGAAACTCGACATCTCGGAAAAGCGCGTGCCGCAGGACGGCCGCATGCGCCTGATTCTGTCGCCCACGCGCACCATCGATCTTCGGGTCAGCACGCTGCCCACGCTGTTCGGCGAAAAGACCGTCATGCGTATCCTGGATGCGACCCAGGCCCAGATGGGCATCGACGCGCTCGGCTACGACCCCGACCAGCGCGACCTGCTGATGGACGCGATCTCGCGCCCGTACGGCATGGTGCTGGTGACGGGGCCGACCGGCTCCGGCAAGACGGTTTCGCTGTACAGCTGCCTGAACGTGCTGAACAAGCCGGGCATCAACATCTCGACCGCGGAAGACCCGGCCGAAATCAACCTGCCCGGCGTGAACCAGGTGAACGTCAACGACAAGGCGGGCCTGACCTTCCCGGTCGCGCTGAAATCCTTCCTGCGCCAGGACCCGGACATCATCATGGTCGGCGAGATCCGCGACCTGGAGACGGCCGACATCGCGATCAAGGCCGCGCAGACCGGCCACATGGTCTTCAGTACGCTCCACACCAACGACGCGCCCTCGACCCTGACGCGCCTGATGAACATGGGGGTGGCGGCGTTCAACATCGCTTCCTCGGTGATCCTGATCACGGCCCAGCGCCTGGCGCGCCGCCTGTGCAACTGCAAGCAGCCGCTCGAGATGGGGCGCGAGGCCCTGCTGGCGGCCGGCTACCGCGAA
>JAQGLR010000093.1 GCA_028292765.1 Massilia sp.
GAGAGCGTCAGCGCCAGCGCGTCGGCGTGGCCGTGGGCGGCGGTGCCGAGGTAGCCGAGCGGGCCGCAGTCGAGCATGCCCTTGATCTCGTTTTCCTCGCCGAAGTGCGAGCCGAACAGCAGGTAGCCGCCGTCGGGGAAGGCCCAGCCGGTATCCGGTTCGTGGGCGTCGGCGTCGGGGCGGCGCCCGGGCAGCGCATGCAGCAGCCAGCGCACGCCGGGATGGATGCTGGCGTGCGCCCCGGCGTGGGCGGCAAAGACCGTGTCGCCCAGCGCCAGCAATTGGGCGGCGCGGTCGCTGCCGGCGGCATCGAGCCGGAACACGCTGCCGTCGTCGCTGTCGCCGACCATCGGCACATGGCCGCCAACGTCGCGTACCGAGCGCAGGAAACGCAGCGCGCGCTGCAGCACGCTCCAGTAGGTGCGCGAAAACGGTACGTCGACGGTTTGCCCGACCAGGCCGGCCACGAATAAAAATTCGGCCGAGAACACGTGGTAGCCGAAGGCTTGCTCGCGGTTCACGCCGTCGAGCGAATACTGCAGGCGCGCCTGCTGCTCGAGTTCGCGCCGCGACTGTTCCATCCAGCCGTTCGAGTCTTTCCAGCACGGCCATACCGAGCTTGCCACGAACAGCCCGGCGAGTTCGCCGATGAGGTGGTTGTTGGCCGAGGAGTGGCGCGACAGGTTGCGCGAAATCGTGCGGCAGTGGGCGTGGATGCTGTCTAACCAGTCGGTGCGCAGGCGCTGCCCCGATTCGCCGGCGAACAGGCCGCTCGCTTCGCCACCCACGAGTTGCCAGAGCAATGCCCAGTTGATCAGGCGAATGCCGAGCTCCATCGGGCTGGTCCAGTTCGGGCCGGTCAGGGGCGGGCACTGGTCGAGCCAGCTGCGCAGCTGCTGCTCGATCGCGTGCAGCCAGCGCACGTCGCCGCTCACGCTCCAGGCCTGGGCCAGGCGCACGAGGTGCAGGTGGCGGTTCAGTTCCCAGACGTGCTTGATGTCGCCGACCAGGTCCGGGTTGTCGATCGCGATGTCGCCCGAAAACACGGACGGCCCCGTGACGCCGCTGTCGGGATCGCGGTTCCAGACGGTCGGCACGCCGACGTCGAAGCTGCGGTCCGCAAACAGGACGACGTGGCCGGCGCAGATGCGGTCGGCCTCGGCCAGCAGCGTCTCGATCTGGCTGGGCGCCAGGTCCGGGGCGCCCAGGATGCGGAAGGTGCGCGCGCGCGGCAGCGGCTCGGGCGCGGCACGTCCGGCAGCGCTGCGGGCCACGCGTTTGGCAAACTTGGTGCGCGCCACCCGGCGCACCCGGTAGCCGATCTCGGCCACCGACATGCAGCGCAGCCGGTTCATCCACCACACCATACGTACTGTTGCGTTCATCTGGTCCCCGCCAAATCGTTATAGATTGCCGCCAACCGGCCGCATACGGCGTCCGTCGAATAATGCTGTTCCACTGTCGTGCGCGCCCTGCTTCCGAGGCGCGCGCGCAGGGCGCCATCGGCCAGTACCCGCGCCAGGGCGGCGGCCAGCGCGGGCGCGTCGTGCCGCGGCACGAGCAAGCCATTCTCGCCGTCCTCCAGCGCTTCCGGGATGCCGCCGACCGCGCTCGCCACGCTTGCGCAGCCGGACGCCACCGCCTCGAGCAGCGACATCGGCAGGCCCTCGGCATGCGAGGGCAGGCAAAACACGGCCGCGCGCGCCAGTTCCGCGTCGCGCGCGGCGGCGTCCAGCCAGCCGGGCAGTTCGACACGTTCGCCGATGCCGCGCGCGGCGGCCTCGCGGCGCCACGCATCGAGGTCGCCTGTGCCGGCCAGCACCAGGCGCAGCGCCGGGAAGCGCGGGACCAGCAGCGCGGCCGCGTCGAGCAGTTCAGGGATGCCCTTGGATGCCTCCAGGCGCCCAAGGAATAATATGCGTCCGGTTTGCGTTCGGTCGCCTGCCTGGCTGCGCACTGGCAGCGGCAGCGGCAGCGCATTCGGCACCACGGTCACGCGGGCGCGGGGGGCGAAGCCGCGCACGAAATTCGCCCAGCCGTCCGAGAGGGCGATGACGAGCGAACTGCGCTCGAGGGTGTGGCGGATCCAGCGCCGCGTCAAGGCGCCGGAACGCACGGTGGCGAACTGGCGAAAGCCGCCGCCGTGCAAATGGAAAATCGTCTGGCAGCCGGCGGCCCTGGCCAGCAACAGCAGCAGCGACTTGCGCGCGAAACTGGCGCCGGAGGCCGCATGTGCATGGACGATCGCCGGGCGATCGAACAGGCAGGCGCGGGCGGCGTGCCAGGAGCCGCTGATGGCCGCGCCGAGTTTCGGCAGCAAGCCGCCTTCGCGGTGGGTGCTGACGTAGCGCACGGCCGCGCGTTCGAACAGGCCGCCCGCCTGCAGCACCGATACCAGCGCCGCCACCCCGCCGCGCCCTTCGGGCGCAGTGCCGAGCATCAGGATGCGCGGCGCGCGCGCTTTCATGCACAGGCTCCGGCAATCGCGGGTACGGCACGATGAATAAGAGGCGAAGGCTTCACGATTATTAATAAAGGCACAATATTTCGATCATACATCAAGTGTTACCCGATCCGCGCACGGTTCAGCCATCCTGGGTAATGAATTCGAACTTGCCGTTCGGCCCGCGCGCAATCGCCGCCACCTGTTCGACCCGCACCGCCACATTCGGCACGCGTAGCCGGAACGCTGCCAGCAGGGCCGCTTCATCGGCGCCGGTAAACCCCGGCGTGGTGACCACCCGCAAGGTAAAACCGCCGTCGCTGCGATACAACACCTGGCCTTCGATGAGATGCGCGTCGAGACCCTGGAACACGCGGTCGAGGCGCGTGACGATACGCCCATCGGGCAAGGTGACACCCTGTTCCTGGCGCCCGATCACCGCCTCCACGGTGGGAAACACGCGCCCGCAGGCACAGGGTGCGCCGGAGCCGGGCAGCACACGGTCGCCGGTGCGGTAGCGCTGCAAAGGCATGGCCGGGTTGTTCAGCGTCGTGCCGACCAGCTCGCACGAGCCGCCCTCGCCTTCGAGCAACTCGACGCCGCCGTAGTCGGTCAGCACGTGGTAGCTGCCGCGCTCGCAGGTACCGATCGCCGCGACCCGTTCGGCCTGGCCATACCAGTCAAACACGCGCACCCCGAAACTGCGCTCGATGGCGGCGCGCACATGCGGCTCCAGCGTTTCAGAGGAAGTCAGCACGCCGCGCAGGGACGGCCCGGCGTAGCGCCGCCCCCCATGCTCGAGCCAGGCCGCCAGCGCCGCCATCGAGGACGGATAGGCATGGATGAGGACTGGATCGTGGCGCGCCAAAGCGTCGATGTAGGCGCCGATGGTCTGGTTCGACAGGTGGTAGGAGGACATCATGAGCACCTTGCCGAACCAGTCGTGGCACCAGTAGCGCCCATCCGGCGGGTCGGCGGCGCAGACGATGTCGCCGCGGATCCAGGCGCGCTTTTGCCCGCGGCGCCAGCCGGTCCAGTGCAACTGGCGCTGCAGGAAAGCCTCCTCGCGGATCACGGCGCCCAGGCTTTGCACGAGGCGCAAGGGGCTGCCGGAGGTGCCGCTGGTGCGGATCGTGTTGCGCAACAGCGTAGCCGGCGCACCCGGCGAGCGCGGCCGCACGAAGCGCCCGGGATCCCGGCGTAGTTCGTTTTTCGTGAGCAGCCTGGTGGAAGGGTCGACCCGGCGCAGGCGCGTGCCGTCGGGATCGACTGCGACCTTCATGCGGCGTGCGCGCAGGCTGACGTATTCGGCAAGCAGCTGCGGCGAGCGTTCGGCCGCCAGCAGGCGAGGGGTGACCAGCAGGCGCGCCGGGAGGCCGCGCAAAGCGCCGCGCAGGATCGAGCGCAGCGTGTATTTCAGGCTCCAGGTCAACATGGCGGTACAGGGGGGAACAGCGGGCAAAAACGGTCCGGACGGCAGGATGCGGCTATAGGCCAGGGCGACATCGCGCGCCAGGATGTCGTAGGTGCGGTGCGCCCGCACCCAGGGTGGTCCCCGTTCGGCGCAGGCGGCGGCCAGGGCCGGGTCGGCCAGCAGGCGCAAGGTGGCGGCGGCAAAGGCGTCGGCCTGCATCGGCACGCACAGCCCGGCCCCGCTTTGTTCGATGACGAGCGCCTGGTCGGGAATATCGTTGGCCACGCCTGGAATGCCGAGCGCCAGGTGCTGCGGCAGCCAGCCGGTCAGCAATACGTGGCCGAGCAGGCCGCGCGCGGCGATGGCTTCGCGCATCCACGCCATTTCGTCTGTCGAGGGGGCGTCGCCGGCGATCACGAGCAGGCTCCCGGGCAGCTGCGCGCGCAGGCGCTCGGCCACGTCGAGCAGGAAGTCCGAGCGGCGCGACCGGGCCACGCGCCCGAGGTAGAGCACGACGCGGCGGCCATCGAGGCGCGGGTCGGTGCTCGGATTGACCGCGCCGCGCTCGAACAGGGCGGCGTCGACGCCCATCGGCACGGCGGTCAGGCGCGCGCGCGCGATGCCCTGCCCTGCAAGCCAGTCGCGCATGGCCGCGCTCTGCACGAAGACGTGGTCGGCGGCGGGAAGCACCAGCCGGTAGGCGACAAAGCGCGCCGCCCGGGCGCGCAGCGCATGCGCAAGCCAGAGCGCGGGCCAGGACGCGAACCCGCGCGCTCCCCTGCCCGTTTCCGTGCCGCGATTGGCGAGCGCATCGCGCCGCGCCTCGAAGCCCTCGACAATCGGGAACGACATCCAGTAGACAAACGGCACGCGCAGCACGCGCGCGGCCAGCCAGGCCAGCAGCGCGCTGGCGATCTTGTCGCGCACCTGGATGCAGTCGGGACGCGCACGGCGCGCCGCGCGCAGCAGGCCGAGCGCGTCCCACAGCGGCGACAGCACGCTGGCAAAACGGCTGCGCAGGCTGCCGACAACGTGCATGCCCCCGGCATGCCACGCTGCGCCTTCGGCATCGCCGCCCTGCCCCACCAGTTCGGTATGGATGCCATGGCGCGGCATTTCGCTGCCGAACAGCGTCAGCAGGTCGGCACGCAGCGGCGGCAGCGGATCGCGGACGATGAAGGCAATGGAAAGCGGACGGGTAGCCATGGGAGCCCTGTCGAGGTGTCGTCGTCGATACTAGCGCAGGCGTTCCATGACCAGCCCTTCCGAATGCAACGGCGCGCCTCGCCCGTTTGAGGGCAATCAAGGGCGAAATATCAGCGTGACACCTTACTTCCCGGGAGCAGGGCTATTCACCGTGCCGGTGGTGGAGAGCCGCAAGCCCGGCTGGAGTGCCGGCAGCATTACCGGCTGCGAGGCCGACTGCAGGGCCGGCTGCAGGGACGACTGCGAGGCCGGCTGCGCGGCGCCCTCCACGGTGACGCTTTGCCCCGCGACAGTGATGGTGCGCCCGGCGGCGGAGGCGGAGACCTGCACCGCTGGCCGCTTGCAGCCGACGTCGAGCAGCACCAGGAACTCGGCGGTCGACTTGCCGTCGTTCGGCAGGTAGAAGGCGCCATGGTCCTCGACCACATTGGTCTTCGCCCCCGGGCCGATCCACCTGGAAAACCTGGCGTCGGCGTTCAGCGAACGCACGCAGACCGACTGGCCGTTGATCGCGATCTTCACCGCGCTCGGGCTTTCGACCGTCATCGCCACCGGGGCGTGCAGGTTGAACTCGTAGGTGTGGGGCACGGTCGCCGCCAGGCGGTCGCGCACCAGGATCGCATTGCCGGCGTCGCGCAGGTGCCAGACCTGGCGCCGGGCCATCGTCAATTGCCCGCCATAGGCGGCGGCATCGCCTTCGGCAAAGTCATGGCTCGGCTGGGCGGCGTAGCCGATGATCTTGCCGTTGCGCTGGAGCTGTTCGCGGAAGCCGTTCACCAGCTGGCCCTTGCCGCCGTCGAAGGTGATCGCATTTTGCGAGCGGGTCTGGTGGTACCAGTCGCTCCAGTAGGGCGAGCCATACCAGTCGTACCAGCCGGCCTTGACCAGCAGCGGCTGGCCGGCGACCGACAGCAGCAGGCCGTTCTGGTCGCCATGGCTGTGGTTGAACGAGCCGTAGGGGCTGGACTTGAAGTACAGCGAGCTGCGCGCCCCCAGGGCGATGTCGCTGTGCATCGAGACCCAGCCGATGCTCGGGTAGTAGGCGCTACCCGATGGCGGCGACACGACCCGGGTGTCGGCCACCGGCATCGGGTACGGCGCCTGCAGCAGCGACAGCGTGTCTTCGCTGCCGCCCAGCCTGGACACGTACCAGGCCGCGCGCGGCGAGACCATGCGCGAACCGAAGGCGTGGAAGACGGGGGTGTCCGGTTTCGTTTCGGAGCCGTCGCCGAACGCGTGGGTCTTCGAGCCCGGCGGCGTGAACTGGATCGCGAAGTCGAGGAAACCGCGCGCCCATGGCTTGGCGTAGAAATTCACGCCCGTGGCCTGGGTCAGCGGGTCCCACAGCTCATGGCGCGGCTGATGCCGCCCTGGACGCCGTGCAGCACGCGCTTGTCGCCGGGACAGCGCCGATCATGTCGAGCGTGGCATCCACCGAGCCGCCATCGACGAAGATGTGCTCGAAGTCGCGGCAGGTCTGGGCGCGCAGCGAGCCGAGCGTGTCGCCGAGCGTCGCGGCGCTGTTCCAGGCGATCCTGTCCCTGATGGCCCAGCTCGCCTTCACGCTCGCCGAGCGCAGCGTGTCGTCCAGGCCGGCCGGGACGTTCAGGCTGCTGCGCGGCTTGTCGTTGCGCCGCTCACGGATGGCGTCGGCATCGAGCCTGAGCTTGGCGCTCGCGTTCCAGGTCGCACCGACGCTGACGCCCTTGTTGAGCGTGTAGCTGACCACCGTACTCTCCAGCGGGGCGAAATCGCGCCAGGCCGAGGCCCGGTAAGCCAGTTTGCCGCTTGGCTCGTACAGCGCGGCGACGCGGCCGTTGACGCCGCTCGTGCGGCCGCTGCCGAACGATGGCTGGCGGCGCCGCGCCTAACCCGCGAGCGCCTGCACCGTGACCGCCCCGCCCGCCTTCCAGTCGACCCGCGCCTTCAGTTCGTCCTGGGTGAAGTCGTCGGTAAGCAAGGTCTGCGCGAACGGACGCCGGTTCGGATAGTCGCCTTCGATGCGCCGCAGTACGAGGCCGACCGTGCTGCCGCTGGGGGCCAGGTAGCGCGCCTCCAGTTCAAGCACATCCTCGGTGCGGTCGTTGTACGACTGCACGGCCAGTGCGTAATCGAAGCGCTCGTGCGACAGCGCCGTATGCGCCTCCCAGCGCGGATGGAGCTTCCATGCGCCCTTGAAAAAGCTGCGATGCCGCTCGCGCAGGTTGCGCTCCTCGCTCCGGAAATCGGTATAGGGGGCGAGCGTTTGCTCGTAGGTGGCGCCGAGTTCTCCCGAGAACTGGTTGCCGAGCTGCCAGTACCAGCTTCCCTGGAAGTCCTTGCCGTCGTAATCGAGTTGCCGGAAGTGGTCGAAGCTCACCTTCGACACCTTGGCCACCCCGAGCAGGCGCTGGCGGCCCCAGGTCTTGTCGACCACACCGCCGAACTCGACCGTGGTCCAGGAATCGGAGCGCTGGTTGTCGAAGGCCGGTGCGTCGTCGGCAATGCGGAGCAGGTTGTCGTCGCGCGCCCAGCCGATGCTGGCCATACAGGTCGAACGGGGTGCCGGGGATCGCAAAGGCGGGCAGGCATACGGGCAGGGACACGGCGCCGGCGACCAGGACGGCGAGCGGATGCGGCCGGATTCTCGACATGGCGTTTGTCTTTCGAAGGCACTACGCTGGACAAGGTGGAACCACATCGCACCGTGCAGGCACGAGGGGGTTTCGATGAGACCTCGGCACGTACGCCTGAGTTCCGTGATCGCCGTTGACGAATCGGGGATGGGGGGGGCCGCGCGTGTTAGCGTGGACTTGAGCAGGTGATGCGCCACGGCAGGTCGCCGTGGCGCAGCTTGATTACGCCTCGCCGCGCGAGCGCGCTTCGATCCGCTCCCAGCGATCCAGGGCGTCGAGCAGCAGTTCGTCGATCTCGGCAAAACGCGCGTTGATGCGGCGCGCGTCGGCCGGGCTGGTCTTGTAGAAGTCGGGCGAATTGAGTTGCGCCGTGATGGCCGACTGCTCGTCCTCGAGCAGGGCAATCTGCTTCGGCAGCTCGTCGAGTTCGCGCTGTTCCTTGTAGCTCAGCTTCACCTTTTTCGCAGGGCTCTCGGCTGCGGGCGCGGTGTCGGCGCCTTTCGCCGGCGCCGGCTTCGATGCGGTAGAAACCGGCTGCGGCGCGGCCGCGCGGACGCGTTCCCAGTCGCTGTAGCCGCCCACGTATTCGCGCCACAGGCCCTGCCCTTCGGCGACGATGACCTGGGTCACGACGTTATCGAGGAAGGTGCGGTCGTGGCTGACGAGGAACACGGTACCCGTGTATTCCTCGAGCAGCTCTTCCAGCAGTTCCAGGGTGTCGATATCGAGGTCGTTGGTCGGTTCGTCGAGCACCAGGCAGTTGGCCGGCTTGGCAAACAGGCGCGCCAGCAGCAGGCGGTTGCGCTCGCCACCGGACAGCGATTTCACCGGCGAACGGGCGCGCTCGGGCGCGAACAGGAAGTCGTTCAGGTAGGTCATCACGTGCTTGCGCTGACCGTTGACTTCGACCCAGTCGCTACCCGGCGCGATCGTGTCGGCCAGGCTGGCTTCCTCGTTGAGCTGGGTGCGCATCTGGTCGAAGTAGGCCACGTTCAGCTTCGTGCCGAGGCGCGTCGTGCCCTCGTCGGCCGTTTCCTCGCCCAGGATAATCTTCAGCAGCGTGGTCTTGCCGGCGCCGTTCGGGCCGATCAGGCCGACCTTGTCGCCGCGCAGGATGGTGCCCGTGAAGTTGCTGACGATGACTTTCTCGCCATACGATTTGGACACGTTTTCCAGCTCGGCGACGATCTTGCCGGAACGTTCGCCGGTGCCGACGTCGAGCTTGATCTGGCCCTGCTGGTCGCGGCGCGCCACGCGTTGGTCGCGCAACGCTTCCAGGCGGCGCACGCGGCCTTCGTCGCGGGTACGGCGCGCCTGCACGCCCTTGCGGATCCAGACTTCTTCCTGCGCCAGGAACTTGTCGAACTTTGCGTTCTCGACTTCCTCGTTGGCGAGCAGCTCGCGCTTGCGCTCCTGGTAAGTGGTGAAATTGCCCGGGAAGGACAACAGCTTGCCGCGGTCGAGTTCGATGATGCGGGTGGCGACGTTGTCGAGGAAGCTGCGGTCGTGGGTGATGAACAGCACCGAGCCGCGGAAGTCGCGCAGCAGGCCTTCCAGCCACAGGATCGACTTGAAGTCGAGGTGGTTGGTCGGTTCGTCGAGCAGCAGCACGTCCGGCGCCGACACCAGCGCCACGGCCAGCGCGACGCGCTTTTGCATGCCGCCCGAGAGCGTTTTCATTTTTGCTTCGGCGTTCAAACCCAGGCGGTCGAGCGTGGTGTCGACCTTGTTGCCGAGGTTCCAGCCGTCGGTAGCGTCCAGCTTCACCTGGATCACGTGCATGCGTTCCATCAGCGCATCGTCGTCGCCCTGGCCGAACTGGCCGGTCAAGGTTTCGTATTCGGCCAGCATGCCCTGCAGTTCGCCCATGCCGGCGGCGACCGCGTCGAACACGGTCGACTCGGGATCGAAGGTCGGCTCCTGCTCGACATAGGCGATTTTAATACCCTGCTGCATGACGAGCAGGCCGTCGTCAAGCTTGAAGCGCCCGGCAATGGTTTTCAGCAGCGAAGACTTGCCGGTGCCGTTGCGGCCGATGAGGCCGACGCGCTCGCCGGTTTCTAGGGAAAAGTCGGCATGGTCGAGCAGCGCGACGTGACCGAACGCGAGTTGCGCGGACGAGAGGGAAATGACAGCCATAATCTTAGTGAGCGAGCCGTCTGCGGATGTCCGAAGGACGCGCGGCGCGGCGGGAAAAATTGAAAGAGGCGCCCATTGTACCGATTGCGGCGCTTACACTTCCAATTAACGTGCTTTCCTCGGCTATAATTGCACTCGGTTCACGATACCGGCCTGCGCATCGACACATGCAGGGCCCGCTCGCCGAACTGCAGGCCCGGCCTGCGTTGTCGTGGCGCCCACATGGCGTCACTTGCGTCCTCCCCGTAGCACAATGGATAGTGCACATGCCTCCTAAGCGTGGGATACTGGTTCGATTCCAGTCGGGGGGACCACATACACCTCTCAAGACTTCCAACAACGTCCAGCAGCCCGCGTCTCTCCCTCTGAGAACGCGGGCTTTTTGTTCCGCGAGTGCTTTTAACGTCCATTGAAATCCAACAATTTTGCATCCATACTTTCATCCATGGATGAAAATCCCCAAACGCCATGGATACAAAATGCCCAAACTCGCCACACCACTGACAGACACCGCCGTTAAGAACGCGAAGCCAAAGAGTAAGACCTACACGATGGGCGACGGCGACGGCATGTATTTAGAGATCGCACCGACCGGCTCGAAATTCTGGCGCATGGCTTACCGACAGGCGAATGGCAAGTCGAATCGCCTTACCTTTGGCCCCTACCCCGAAATCAGTTTGTCGGAAGCACGGACGATGCGGGCGGATGCACGTAAGTTGCTCGTTGCTGGCACTGACCCCGGCCAGCATAAGAAAAACAACGAGCGCGAACAGAAACAAGCCAACGCGAACACCTTTGAAGCCGTGGCCCGTCTATGGCTCGAAGTAACCGGGCGCAAGCGCGGCGAGGAAACGCAGGGCCGAGTCGTTAGCTGGTTCGAACGCGATGTCTTCCCGTTCATCGGTGCTTCGCCAATCACCGTCCTACGCCCCCGCGACATTATCGCGGTCATGGACCGGATGCAAGCGCGAGGCATCATCGATTCGATGCACCGGGTACGTGGCTATATCAGCAAGGTTTTCCGTTTCGCAATGGTCAAAGAAATGGCTGACCGCGACCTGACGGTAGGCATATCCGAAGGTCTTGAACCGCGCACCGAGACTAACTTTGCCGCCATCATTAAGCCAACGGAAGTGGGCGCACTGCTGCGTTCAATTCACGGCTATACGGGCCATCCCTGCACGATTGCCGCGCTCAAGCTGGCCCCGCTCCTGTTCGTGCGACCGGGCGAACTGCGCAGCGCCGAGTGGTCCGAGATTGACCTTGACGCCGCCGAATGGAACATCCCCGGCTCCAAAATGAAGATGAAGAACGCTCACCTTGTCCCGCTGCCCACACAGGCTATCGAACTGCTGCGCGCCGTCCACGCCTTAAGCGGACACGGCAAGTATGTATTCCCGAGCATTCGCGCGGATGCAAAGTGTATGAGTGAGAACACGATTAACGCGGCGCTTCGTGGCATGGGCTACGACAAAGACACGATGACCGGCCACGGTTTCCGAGCAATGGCGCGCACCATCATGGATGAAGTGCTGGGCGA
>JAQGLR010000103.1 GCA_028292765.1 Massilia sp.
CGCATGGACCTGGTCGCGCTTGTGACGGGAAAATGCGTCGAGCAGGTCGTGCTGGGAATAAAAGTAACGGTACAAGGTGCCGCGCGACATAGCGCTCTGGTGGAGGACGTCGAGGATCGAAATGCGATCGGCGCCCGACTGCAGGATGATCTCTTCCGTCGTCGCGAGGATTTTCGCGATCGTGTCGCCCGAGCGCTTGTTCAGTTTGACCGGCGCCGCGCCGGCGCGCACGGCGGCTGGCGCCTTCGGCTTTGCAGGAGGTGCCGGTGCAGCAGGTCCCGGTGCCGGTGCAGCGGCTGCTTTCGCGCGCGTGCCGGCCGCCTTTGCCGCCACGACCGGCGCTGCCTTGCCTGCCTTGCCTGCCTTGGCCGTCTTGGCGTCGTTCGTCGTGTTGATCGTCTTCTTAACCCGGGCTGCGGGCTTCGCCACCAGTACTGCGGTGCCCTTGGCAGGGGTACGCGCTGCCGGCGCGGCGGCAGCGCCCGCTGCGCGCGCACGCGGGGCTTTCGGCGCAATCGCCGGCTTCTTTGGTTTGACGGCAGCCGTCATCGATTCACTCCGGTATGCAGTTTTTTCTCAAGTCCGGATTGTAGCGTAAGCATCCCGGCAACAGTTGCTCGCTTTAGTGCAGATCATCGGGATACTTTGACACTTTTGCCGATTCTGTTTATATTGGACGAACAATTAAACGCATGGGATCCTGCCGGGCCATTCGCCGGGGTCCTCAAAACAGGAGGCAAAATGGCTGGAATGGGCAATCCCGAGACCTGGTCGTTGGGACAGCAGGACACCGTCATCGCGGCGCTCGACCGGGCCGTTGCGGCCCATCCCGAGCGTGTGCTCTTCGATTTCGATGGCGAACTGACCACCTATGGCGAATTTGATCAACTGTCGACCCGCCTCGCACATTCGCTGGCGGCGCTCGGGCTGAAGGCGGGCGACACGATCCTGACCATGCTCGACAATAATATCGACGCCGTCACCGGCTGGATCGCCGCCAACAAACTATGCGCGGTCAGCGTGCCCGTGAACACCGCGCTGCGCGGCGAGTTCCTGCGCCACCAGGTCGCTGATGCGCGCGCCAGCATCGTCATCTGCGAGGCCGACTATGTCGAGCGCATCGTCCAGGTAGCCAGCGGCCTCCCCGACGTCACCCTGATCCTGCACCGCGGCGCGCTCGTCAGCCGCCCGACTTGCCCTGTGCGCATCGCCCCGCTGGACGAATACCGCGGCCGGTGCCTCGAGCCCATCGCCACCAAGCCGGCGCCGTCGGACCTGGCCTGCATCGTCTACACCTCGGGCACCACGGGACCATCGAAGGGTTGCATGCTCAGTTATAACTACATGTGCAACCTGGCGCGCCTGCAGCTACGTGCCGGGCCGGCGACCGACAAGGATGTGACGATCACGCCGCTGCCGCTGTTCCACATGAATGCGATGTGCGTGGGCGTCCTGTCGAACATCATGGTCGGTGCGCGCGTTGCCATCGTGCCCCGCTTTTCGGTCTCGAATTTCTGGCCCGAGGTGGAGCGTAGCGGCGCGACCATCGCCTCGATCCTCGGCGGCATGGGCGGCCTGCTGTCGCAGGCGCCCGACAGCCAGGCGATGCAGCGCTGCGTCGGCCAGATCCATACCGTGCGAGGCAATCCCTTTACGGAGGAAACAAAGCAAATCTGGCGCGAGCGTTTCGGCGCGCGCCAGGTCGGCGGCAACGGCTATGGACTGACCGAAGCGAGCGTCATCACCTCGCTCGCGGGCGGAGAGTATGCGGCGCCCGGCTCGTCCGGCAAGCGCATCCCGGATTTCGATGTGCGCATCGTGGACGACCTGGACCGCGAAGTACCCGCCAACACGCCCGGCGAAATCGTCGTGCGCCCGCTGCGGCCCGACATCATGTTCATGGGCTACTGGGGGCGCCCGGACGACACCATGAAAGTTATGCGCAACATGTGGTTCCACAGTGGCGACATCGGCAAGTTCGACGAAGAGGGCTTCTTCTACTTTGTCGATCGCAAGAAGGACTACCTGCGCCGGCGCGGCGAGAACATCTCGAGTTTCGAAATGGAGTCGGCCTTCGCCGTCCACCCGGATATCGAGGAAGTGGCGGTGCATGCAGTGCCGTCCGAGCGGGGCGAGGACGATGTCAAGGTCACCGCGATCCTCAAGCCCGGCTGCACCCTGCAGCCGGAAGCGCTGTTCCACTGGGCGGTCGATGCGGTGCCTTACTACGCCCTGCCCCGGTATATCGAGTTTCGCGATGCCATGCCGAAAAACCCCCAGGGCCGCGTCCTGAAATACCAGTTGCGCGAGGAAGGCTGCACCGCCACCACCTGGGACCTCGAGCGCACCGACATCAAGGTCAGCAAGCGCTGATCCAGCCGTCCTTTTCTATTGAACCTGGAGACACCGGCATGACGATACTGACCCACATCACCCTGGGCACGACCGACCTGGAACGCGCCAAGGTCTTCTACGACCACGTGCTCGAGCCGCTCGGCTTCGCGCGCCTGCTCGGCATCGGCGGCCGCGTCTGCGGCTGGGGCATCGGCGCACCGCAGTTCATGGTCGGCTACCCGCGCAACGGCGAGCCGGCCACGGCCAGCAACGGCTTCACCATCGGCCTGGCCGCGCCAAGCCGCGCAGCCATCGACGAATTCCACCGCCGCGCCATCGAACTCGGCGCCACAGACGAAGGCCCACCGGGCCTGCGCCCGTTCGCCCCGAACGCCTACGCCGCTTATATCCGAGACCCCGACGGCAACAAGCTCGCCGCTTCCTGCCGCAATCCAGAATAAGTCTTTCCGCTTCACCAATGAACGGTGTGGGCTGGCATGGGAATTATTCAGTCGCACAGCGGCATCGTCACGCCAATAAAATTGAGAAACCTTGCACGACTCATTTTACGAAAAGAGAACTGCTTGCGAGCAGCTGCGCAATTTCGATGTTCGGTGGCGCTGCCTGCGCCGCCGCGCTCACCGAAGCGCTGGACCATCCGTCGCGGCCTGAAGCCAACCGGACGAACAGGCTGCGTGTGCAAGCGTAGCCTTCCGCTCACGATACCGGGGCAATCGGATTAAGTCGGGAAACCCTACGCAATGCCGCACCGCTGCGCGTACTGACAGCCTAGGATCTAGAACAACGACTGTCTGCGTAGTGATCGTTCGTTGTGCCCTACCTGTTGGCTGACCACGGCCCACGTCAGTCCGAGCCGCTCGGCGGCGTGACCGAACCAGTCTCTACTACGGCAACGAAATATGCCAGGCGTCAAAAGTTAGCAAGCTCACCAACATAAGTTTTCTCTATTATAGTAATTTGAGCTACAGACGTGCGCCGCATTTTGCTTCTCTAGTAGGTTGATGAGGATTAAAAGGTTGATTAACGGCTAAAGATAGCGCAAATCAAATCGATATATCGAACGTTTCTCAGCCAGCTCAGGGTAAACTACTTTTACGATTGGAATGATGGCGTCCTGCCGTTATCGCGAGATCGGAGCTGTCGAGAAATGCTGACATTCGGTCTTCTAAACATTCTCTTACGCGCAATGAGACGTCATTGATGTTTAGTTTCGTGCGATCATATCCTGAATCGCCACGAGTTTTCTAGACACTCGCGAGCCGCTGAAAATACTGTTTTTCGTACTCGACCGGTGA
>JAQGLR010000111.1 GCA_028292765.1 Massilia sp.
CGCCGCCGCCGCCGCCGCCCGGCGCATACGGAAAGCCGGCCAGGTGCTTGCCGCTGTCGCGCATGGTGAGGTCTTGCGTGGTGCGGGCGATGACGATGCCTTTGTCGCTGACCAGCGCAATCGACGCATGCGCGCCGAGGTCCATGCTGTTGTAGAAGCGCGAGAAATAGGACGGCTCGACACCGGCGACGATGACCCCGGAAAGCTTGCCGTCCTTGCCGAAGATGGGCCGCGAGAACTGGATCGTCCAGCGCCCGGAAAGCCGCCCCTTGAGCGGGCTGCCGATGAACAGCCGGTCGGTCGGCGTACCCTCCAGCTGCGTCTTGATATGGTCGCGGTCGCTCAGGTCGACACCCTTTGGCACGCCGGGGATGCTCGAAAATACCAGGCCGCCCCGGGTGTCGACCACCAGCACGTTCATTTGCAGCTTGCCGTGCAGGTGGCCGTTCAGTTCGGAAACGATGGAGCCGAACTCGGCGGGACTGCGCAGCCAGCTCAGGCGCAGCTGGCTCAGCGACAGGTCGATCGTGACCATGCTCGATCGGATTTCCTCGGCAAACGCATGGGCCAGGTTCTGGACGTTGCGATGGCTTTCGTCGCGCGCGATGTCGCCCAGATGCGTGCGCTCGCGCACCACCAGCAGCCACACCAGCGGCAACGCGATCACCAGGAATACGAAAAGCCGGTGCAGCACGCTGAGGCGGAAATAAGCACCGGCCGCACCGGCGGAGCGCAATGATTGAATTGTCTGGAGCGGCATGGCAGGCATCCGGCGCGAGGGATGCCGGCTAATCGGGTAACAGGAAATTACGCCGCGAATTTTACTAGTCGATTGCATTTATATCAAGCAAATGCGCCGCCTTGTTGTTCACATGCATCAACTTTTGCACACCGTTACGACATGAAATTTTGTTTCATTCGACGCTGATTTATGGAATTTTCTTTCACGACGGCGGTTTCGGCATAATGACGCCATGCTTACCTCACCCATGAAAACGCTGCTCAACATTGCCGGCGTCCTGGCGCTGCTGCTGGCGCTTGCCGGGCTGTTCCTGCCGCTCTTGCCGACGACGCCCTTCCTGCTGCTGGCCTCGGCCTGTTTCGCGCGCGGCTCCAGCCGCCTGCACCGCTGGCTGCTGCATCACCGCGTGTTCGGCGTCTACCTGCGCAATGTCGAGGCCGGGAACGGGATTCCGTTGCGGGCGAAAATCCTGGCGCTGGCGATGATGTGGGCCTCGCTCGCGTATTCGATCGTGCGCTTCGATCACCTCGGCCTGCGTATCGGCCTGCTGGCGACCGGCTGCGCCGTCAGCATTTATTTGTGGCGTTACCTGCCGACGCTGCGTACAGTGGACAAAGGATAGCAATGGAATTCCAGTTCCTGGGCACCTCCTCGGGCACGCCCAGCAAGACCCGCAATGTCTCCGGGCTCGCGCTGCGCACGAGCGGGGCGAAGCATTGGTACCTGGTCGATTGCGGCGAAGGCACCCAGCACCGCATCCTGCGCACGAATTTCTCACCGATGAGCCTGCGGGCCATCTTCATCACGCACATCCACGGCGACCACTGCTATGGCCTGCCGGGACTGCTGGCCAGCGCCGGACTCCTGAACCGCGCCGCCCCCCTGCTGATCGCGGGCCCGCCGGCGGTCGAGCGTTTTGTGCGCGGCGTGATGGAGAGCACCGAACTGCGCCTGCCCTACCCGCTCGAATTCCTCCACGTCGAACACGGCTGGAACATCGCCACGCTGCCGGATGTGCTGGTCGACGCGGCGGCGCTGTCGCACCGCGTGCCCTCGTTCGCCTTTGCCTTTACGGAAAAAGCCATCGAGCGCAAGCTCGATACGGCCAGGCTCGAGCGCGACGGCGTGCCCTCCGGCCCCGGCTGGGGCCATCTCCAGCGCGGCCAGGACATCGACCTGCCCGACTGCCGGGTCGCACGCAGCAGCGACTACATCCTGCCGACCCGCGCGCGGCGCAAGATCATCGTCGCCGGCGACAACGACACGCCCTCGTTATTGAAAATGCAGGCGCAAGGGGCGCAAGTTCTTGTGCACGAGGCAACCTACACGGAAGAGGTATTGCAGAAGGTCGGCCCCGGCCCGCAACACAGCTCGGCGCGCGCCACCGCCGCCTTTGCCAGCGAGGCGGGCATCCCGAACCTGGTGCTGACCCATTTCAGCCCGCGCTACCAGGAAGGCAGCGGCCCGTTGTCGATGGCGCACCTCGAGGAAGAGGCACGGGCCGAGTACGGCGGGAATCTGTTCCTGGCGGGCGACTTGCAGCGCTATGCGCTGGACAAGCACGGCGTGCTGGCGGTAGTCGCACCGTAGACACTACCTGCCGCGCATCTGCGCCCGCACCGGCGCGATGGCCGCGTACTCTTCCTTGCTGAGCGCGAAGCGTTCCAGCACCTGCATGGCGCTGCCGCGCACCTCGCGGGGCTCGAGCGGATTGCTCGCCAGCGCCAGCAAAGCCGCCTTGGCGCCCGGGGCGCGCACGCTCGCCTGGGCGATGGCGAAGATGGCCGCCTGTCGCACCTCCGGCGTGCCGTCGGCCAGCGCCTGCGTCAGGCGCTCCTCGCTCTCGCCGCTCTTGTCCCACTGCCCCAGCTGCCGGATGCTCGCGCTGCGCACGGCGGGGTCGGCGTGCTGCGACAGGCCCTGCAATTGCGCCACCATCTGCGCCGCTTCTTCCGGATCAAGCGCACCCGGCTGCAGGGCCGATCACGTCGATTTTGCCGGTGCAGGAACTGGCGTACGCTGCCGTCAGCGAATTCTTGACCACAGTCGTATTCGTGGCGCCATGGTCATTGCTGCCCGCGCTGGTTTTCGAACCCCAGTTCGGCAGGTACAGCTGGGACGCCAGGTAACCGCGGTATTTCAGCTCGGCGACGGTGTTATTCCAGTCGGCTGGCGCCCCCGTATTGCCGTGCACCAGCACGACATTATCGAGGCAGGCCGCCTGGGCGCCGGTACCCGCCAAAGCCAGGGTGGCGGCGGCCAGCAGCCGGCGCATCGACAACGATTTTCTAACCATGGTGTCTCCTCCATTGAATTGGTTTGGCGGACGCCTGTATCTGGTTATTGCGTCCTTATCCAATGGAGCTACACCGTTTCGTTGCCCAGTGGATGAACCACTCTAGGGGCAAGCCCAGCCGTAAGCCACTCCCTGTTTGGAGAGTCGGCGGTGTCCCGCTTTTCAGTTTCCCTCTCAGGCCCGGCAGCTTGCCAGGTCGCGCGCCCTGGCCACCGCGTGGGCGCGGCTGCGCACTTCGAGTTTCAGGAAAATCTGGTCGATGTGGTATTTCACGTTCAGCTCGGAAAAATCGAGGATCTTCGCGATCTCCCAATTGGTTTTGCCCTCCTCGAGCCAGTGCAGGATGTCGCGCTGGCGTTCGCTCAGCGCCTTTTTGCTTTTGCCCAGCCTGCCCTGATAATCGTCGACCGTCGTCAGCAGCTTCATGAGGAAGGCCTGCTGCGCTCCGACTTCGCCGGGGATGCGGGAAAAGATGAAAAAGCTGGAAAACACGCCGCCAAGATCGAGCACCCCGTGGGCAATCGTGTTGCGCAGGTCGTATTTATTAAACAGGCGTACCCAGTCGTCCGGATACAGATGATCGTCGCGCCCGCTTTGAAACAGCTGCGGCTCGAGCGTTTCGCGCCAGCGTTTCATCAAGGGGCTGTCGAGCCGTCCGTCCTCGTCCGTCAGCGGGTCGAAATACTCGAGCGGATAATCGACGCTCAATATCTTGCGGATGTGACTGCCCTGGCGGCTGACGCCGCCAATCCCGCACAGCATCGACCCGTGCGGCAGCACGCTGCGAAACGATCCTTCGACCATCCCGGTGAATTCGCTTGCCGTTCGCACCTTCGTGCATTCGACCAGCATGCGCATGATGCACCGGTCGATGTCATTTTGCTGGGCACTCATCGCCGTCTCCCCCGGGATTTTTGTGGTTTTTGCTTGTCGTATCCGGCGCTATTCGAATGCTTGTTTTGAATGCTGATGCGGATGACACCGACGAGGAGAGAATAGTTGAGTCTCCCCAATTGTCAAGAATGAGCGAGGGGAAACCGATCGGTCAGGCGGTTCGTTCGAGCGCACCGAGCTGCAGGTATTCGACGCGGTCGCGCCCGTTGCGTTTTGCCTGGTACATGAGCTCGTCCGCGGCGGCGATGGCGTCGCGCATCGGGTCTTCATACGCTGCCTGGGCGAGGTGGACGCTGGCGACGCCGAAGCTGGCCGTGGCGCGCAGCCGGGTGACTCCGTCGGACGACACCAGCTCGGTCGCGGCAAAGGTCTGGCGCAGGCGCTCGGCCAGGCGGATTCCCTCGCCCAGCTCGGTGCCCGGCAACACCAGCAGGAATTCTTCGCCGCCGTAACGCACCACGCTGTCGACCGGCTCGCGCGTTGCGGCCTGGAGCAGGTGCGCAAACCCGCGCAGCACGATGTCGCCATCCCCGTGGCCGTAGGTGTCGTTGATCTGCTTGAAACGGTCGATGTCGCACAGGACCACGGTCAGCCAGGGCTTGCCGTGCCCGCCCGGGTCGCCCATCAGCTGGTAGTGCAGGTAGCGGCGATTGAAGCAGCCGGTCAGGTGGTCGCGTTCGGCCGCGTATTGCAGCACGGCGTGCGAGCGAAACTCCTCGCGCGACACATGGTTGTAGCGGCGCGCCGCGAGGAAGCCGAAGGTGTTCACCAGCACCAGCAGCATGCCCATGGTCAGGGTGTCGGCAAACGACATGCGGCTGTACTGCGCGGCCAGCACGACAAAGCCCGTCGTCGCCAGCACGGCGATCGCCAGGGCGTGGGACAGGCGGTTCGGGATGTACAGGTAGACGACCACCAGCATGATCGCCAGCGACATCGCATGCCAGTGAAACTCCATCGGGCGATGCACGGCAATGAACATGAAGCACCCGAGCGCCACGCTTTCGGCGATCGTTGCCGCCAGCCGCGTGGCGCGCACCGACAGGGGCCGGCGCCAGGCCAGCCAGGCGCAGGTCGCTGCCGTCACCGCCACCAGCACGCGCGCGCATAACAGCCCGAAGGTCACGGGCCCCCAGCCGAGCGCCGCCACGTCGGTGGCAAAAAAGCCGAGGTAGAACACCGTGCAGAAGCTCAGCGTAAAGCCCAGCAATGCCCGGGTCTGCCCCTGCTTGTGCTCGAGGTATGAAGCTTCCTTCGAGGCGTGCAGGAACTCGCCTGTGAGCGGATGAATATCCATGGTGTTCACTTCGGTGCGCCGGTGCTGAACTGATCGAAGCAACATTGTGGCAGGAGAACAGGTTGGCAAACTCACATTTTGTCACCGGATGGCAATTAACAACAGAACCCGCACGCCCGGCAGCCAGAATCGACGCACATGCTGATCGATTCGGCATGCGCTGCGGCTCCACCCGGCTCGCGTTGCGCGCTGCCAAACCCGCCGGACAAGCGGCAGCGTACCTTAATTGACGGGCCGGCCATAGCGACGCAAACCTTTGTTTCTTAAGGATATGTTCATGCTTATGCGAAATATTTTCGCAGCAGCCCTGCTGGCCTCGCCATCAACTTCCGGAGATTTTCATGCAAGTGCGTAATTGCATTTCCCTGTTCCTGCTATCGCTCACCATGGGCCTGGCGACTGCCGCCCAGGCGGCCGTCGCCGAATACCGGGTGACGGTGGTCGGCCCTGCCAACAGCCGGCCCACCGACATCAACAATGCCGGGGTCGTCGTCGGCACCTATCCGGTCAGCCCGACCGCCACGCGCGCCTTCCTCAACCCCGGCAAGGGCTTCGTCGACCTCGGCACGCTGGGCGGCAGGTCGAGCGACGCCCGGGCCATCAACGACCGCGGCGAAGTGCTCGGCAACTGGATCACGCGCGGCGGCCAGCAGCGCGGCTACCTCTACGCCAACGGCAAGCAGCGCGACATCGGCACCATTCCCGGCCGCCCCACGAGCTGGATCGACCTCAACAATGCCGGCTACCTGCTCGCGCTGGGCGGCGCCACCGAGCCTTTCGGGCTGGCCCCGCGCAGCTTCCTGCGCGACCCGCGCGGCAAGTTCCAGGACATCGGCAACCTGCGATTCGCCAACCCGATCACTCAGGCCCAGGCGCTCAACAACCGGAACCAGGTCGCCGGCCAGTCCGGGCCGCTCGTGTTCCCGGACCAGCCCTGGCGCGCCATCATCTGGCAAAAAGGCGCCATGCGCGACCTTGGCGACCTCGGATCGGCGCCGAATTATGGCCTGGCCATCAACGACCGCGGCCAGGTCACCGGCACAATGTCGGTGACGACCGGCTTGCGCGACCGGGTCGCCTTTGTGTACAGCAATGGCCGCCTGATCAACATCGACGGCCGTCGCCCCATCGACGGCAGGTCCAGCTCGGGCGAAGGCATCAACAACCACGGCCATGTCGTCGGCAGCAGCGACCACCTCGGCGCCTTCGTTTATCGCGGCAGGCGGATGCAGAGCCTGAATGCGCTGATCGACCCCACGCTGGGCTGGGATATCCAGTCTCCGCAGGCCATCAACGATGCGGGGCAGATCGCGGCCATTGCGGTGCGCAGGGGGGTGCGGTATGCGGTGCGGCTGGATTTGATTCGTCCGCAGGTGTTGGCGGTGCCGGAGGTGGGGAAGGAGGATGACTGATGACGTTTGAGTCGTTGTCGCTGACAGCGGAAGCTGAGACCCAGGCGCGTGAGGTGGGGCTACCGGTGCAACGATAAGGGAATGGTTGGTGCAGCAAAGATGGGTGTGCCGTGCCAATTCTGAAAACTAGCTCGAGACAGGGGAACTATGACTAAGTGTTTAGTTTCGTGCGATCATATCCCTCGCCGTAGCTGGCCTGTGTTTCGTGCAAGGGCTGCGCTCGGCGAGTTGATTGCTGGGTTCAGCAGTCCCGGCACTCAACCACAGCAGGAGCAGTTGGCAGCATGAGTTCACGCATTCACCCGCAAGCCC
>JAQGLR010000113.1 GCA_028292765.1 Massilia sp.
TGCTGCAACCAGTGTGAAAGTAGGTTATCGTCAGGCTAGTTATAAAGAAAAAACCCGTTGAGCAGATGCTCGGCGGGTTTTTTTTCGTCTGTTGGTTTTGCTCCAGACGGCTGGCTGAAATAAACGAAGCCCGCCAGCATCGCTGACGGGCTTTGTTGTTTGGCCCGTATGTGCTCAGACCCCCCAGAGGATATCGGTCTTGTGGTCGCGCGCCGAGCGCAGCATTTCGAGCATGGGATAGGCGCGCGTCGAGAAACTGACCACCTGGGCCTGTTCGTGGTCAGGATCGTCGTCGTCGGCCTGGTGTGCCTTGATGTCCTGCTCGACCTCGTCGGTCGAAGGGTGCTTGCGGCTTTCTTCGATTTCCTGTTCCAGCAACTCCGCGGCGCGGGCGGCTTCGGCGGAGGTGATGACACCCATCTCCGGCTCCTTGTTGAGCAACTCGAGAATCCGTTTCGCGTGCTCCTGGTACATCATCACGTCAGGATAGGATTTGCTTTTGAAAGTAATTAACATGGTGCGGTCCCATTGTGTTTTAGTCGTAATAAACGATAACACGACGACTGCTTGCGGTCATCCTGCGCACGCCCTTCAGCGTGAGCGGTCGCGCAGCAGCCAGGCGAGAAACAGGACCACAAGGACGACAGAGGCAGCCGCGCTCATGCCAAGCACGGCGAGGCCGCCCTGCGCAGCGCCTGGCGCGCGCAGCAGCAGCCAGGCAAGCGCGGCCCAGCCCAGCAAACCGCACACGTCGAGCAGGCTGGTAGCGATATTGCGCTTGCCGCGGCTTTTGAACTCGCTTCGTGTGGTCGACCGGCCCGTCCACAACGTGATGAGGGCAGCGCTAGCAGCCGCGCCGCAGACCGTCATTGCCGCGAATGCTCCAGCCAGCGCTTCCTGCAGCGTCAGCCAGGCCAGGGGCGCGGCCGCGAGCAGCAGCACGGGCGCCACCGCAGCGGCGAGTTTCGCGAGGCGGACCGTGGCCGCGTTTGCCGGCGAAGACTGCAGCAGGTCGGGAGCGTCCTCGGCCAGCAGGACAATCCAGGCCAGGGCCGAGCTCAGGGAGCCGCACAACATCGTCAGGCCCACGCCCGTTACCGCGATGTGCGGCGCGTTCTTGCTGAAGATGAGGAAACACAGCGGCAGCAAGTACAGTAACTGCAGCAAGACTTGCGAGACCAGGTGCGGGTCGCGCCAGATCAGCCGCCATTCCTTGACGACGATGGTCTCGAACAGGCTGCGATCGAAGCGATAGCGGATCGATCCCGGCCGTGTCGCCGCCCGGCCGCTGCTCGCCGCCTGCTGCAGTCCGTGCACAAAGAAGCGATGGGTCAGGCCCACCGTCGCCCATGCGGCGAGCAGGCCGGCGATAGCGACCACGGCGACCTCGACGGGTTCCCCGAGCGCGGCGCGTGCCGGCAGCCATACCAGGCTGTCCGCGTCGATCGTGCCGCCCGCGCCCATCAGCCGTGTGAGTGCCGACGGCGCGGCCCTGCCATCGTCGCGCGCCATGAAATTGCCTGCCTGTGACAGCAGGAACAAGAGCGCGCCCGCGAGTGCGCCAATGACCTGCGCCACGACGCGCGTGCGGCGTGCGCCGAGCCAGCGCACCAGCGCCAGCGTCAGCAGCATCGCCATCGAGGCGGCCAGCGCCGCCATCGCGAGCAGCACCGGGTACACCGCCAGCCAGCGCAACTGTCCCAGCAGCAGGCCGACGTGGGCGAAGGGCGCCAGGAAGAACAGGTACAGGGCCGTGATCCCGACGACGATGCCCGCCAGCTTGACGCTGAAAATGCTGCGCGAGGACAGCGGCGAAGAGAGCAGCAGATCCATGTCGCCGCGGTCGAACAGGGCCTCGACGCTGGCCTTCAGCGCGCTCGACAGCATGAACAAAAAGCTTGCCAGCAGTATCGCGCCGGCAGCGATCACGAACCCATGCGGCGGCGTGCCCAGGGTCGGCGTGGCGCCGCCTGCTGCGCGCAGTAGGAGGTACACGCCGGCATGCAGCGCGAGCCAGACCGCGAGCCCTCCGCCAAGGCGGAGCCATGCCCCGCGCCAGCCGCGCCGCCCCTTGCCGCCATGGGCGCCCGATGCGAGCGTCGTGCGCCAGAACAGCCGCAGCTCATGGCCCAGCAGCCACAATGCCGTGCCGGGCCGTGCACTCATGCCCCGCCCGTCAGCTGCAGGAACATGTCTTCGAGCGTCGCCCCCGGCGCCTGCTCGCGCAGCTCCTCCAGCGTGCCCTGCGCAATCAGGCGGCCGTTCTGGATGATGCCGATGCGCTGCGCAAGCCGCTCGGCGACTTCCAGGATATGTGTCGTCAGGATCACCGTTCCGCCGCCCGAGACGTGCGAGAGCAGCAAATCCTTGACCTGGCGTGCGGCGCCGGCGTCCAGCCCCGTCAAGGGTTCGTCGAGGATGAGGAGTTCGGGTTCGTGGATCAGCGCACCGGCCAGCGCCAGCTTCTGCTTCATGCCGCGCGAGAAACCCTCGGTCAGCTCATGCGCGTGTTTGGACAGGTCCAGCCAGTCCAGCAGCTCGCGCGCCCGCGGCTCGGCCGCCTTGGCGTCGACTCCCCACAGGCCGGCGACGAACTCGAGGTATTCGACCGGTTTCAGCTTCCCGTACAGCATCGGGTCGTCCGGCAGGTAGGCCATCCGGCGCTTGGCCCCTGCCGCATCGCGCGCCAAGTCGATCCCGAGTACCTCGATGCGGCCAGCATCCGGGGCCAGCAGGCCGGCCACCATGCGCAGGGTCGTCGTCTTGCCGGCGCCGTTCGGACCCAGCAGCGCATACAGCTCGCCACGCCCTACGGTGAGGTCGAGGCCGTCGACCGCGGGCCGGCCGAAATGCTTGTGCAGCCCATGCAGCGCCAGGGCGGGAGACTGCGTCATCACAGCGGCTTGAACGAGGAAATGAACTGGTCGACCTGCTCGGTCGCCACCGATTTTTCCGGGCCCATCACGATCACCTGGTAGAAGCGATTGCCTTTAGCCGCGAAATGGCCGCGGAGCATTATCGGCCGTCCGTTGGTCTTGCCGAGGGCGTCGATGTCGATGCTTGACTGTGCGGTCCCGGCGGCGCTGGCCGCGGCCGCGCTTTCCCGCTGTACCTTCGCGCCGAGATTGCGCAGCAGTGCGGTTTTCATGTCGCCCAGCGCGGCCTGGGCGCGCGCCGGGCCGGGCGCCGTGCCGGTACCGACGGCGAAGGTGACGCCTTCGACTTCAGCCGCCGTCATCGTCATGTCCACCTTCAAGCCATTCAGGTCGACCGCCCGGGTATGGCTTGCCGGCTTTGCCGGGAACATCACGCGATACGGCGCGTCGGGACTATTGTAGTCGCGCCAGTTGTAGGTGGGGTTGCAGGCTGCGAGGAGCGTGCTGCACGCGATGACGAGTACGGAAAAGAATTGTTTTGACATCCGCCGATGGTAGCAGGGCGGGTGCGCCGACGCTACCGCCGGCGCCTTCAGCGCTCCTGCAGCCCGCGCCGGTATCCTACCGCCTCGGCCATGTGGGCGGCGTCGATGCCTGGCGCAGCGGACAGGTCGGCAATCGTGCGCGCGACCTTCAGGACCCGGTGGTAAGCCCGTGCCGACCAGTTCATCATGGACATTGCCGAGCGCAGGATCTTGTCCCCGGCAGCGTCGGGGACGCACAGGCGGTCGATCTCGTGCGTGTTCAGGCGCCCGTTCGGCTTGCCCTGGCGCGCCAGCTGCACGGCATGCGCGGCGGCCACCCGGCGCGCGATGGCGTCGCTGCTTTCGCCATCGGCCTGCGCGCCCATGGCATCGGGCGACATGGCGCTGACCCCGATCTGCATGTCGATGCGGTCGAGCAGGGGACCGGAAATACGGTCGCGATAGCGTTGCGCGCTCTCGTTGGTGCAACGGCATTTGCCGGACGGGTGGCCCTGCCAGCCGCAGGGGCAGGGATTCATCGCGGCGATCAGCTGGAAGCGCGCGGGAAAGTCGGCCTGGTGCGCCGCCCGCGAGATGGTGACCACGCCCGATTCGAGCGGCTGGCGCAGCACCTCGAGTACCTTGCGGTCGAACTCCGGAAGCTCGTCCATGAAGAGCACGCCGCAATGCGCGAGCGACACCTCGCCCGGGCGCGGCACACTGCCGCCGCCCACCAGGGCGACGCCGGAACTGGTGTGGTGCGGACTGCGAAACGGCCGGCAACGCCAGCGCTCGGCCGAGAAACTGCCGGTGAGCGATTGCACCGCCGCCGCTTCCAGCGCTTCCTCGTCCGTCATCGGCGGCAGCAAGCCCGGAAAGCGCGAGGCCAGCATGCTCTTGCCGGCGCCGGGCGGGCCGACCAGCAGGATCGAATGGTTGCCGGCAGCGGCGATCTCCAGCGCCCGCTTGGTATGGCGCTGGCCCTTGACGTCGGAAAAGTCGGGATAGCGCGGCGGCAGCAATGGCCGCCCGGTGCGATAGCGCGGCAGGCGCGTGCCGTCGTTCAGCGCGGCGAAGTGGGCGCATACCTCGAGCAAGGTCTCGGCGGGGTAGATGCTGGCGTCGGCGACCAGCGCCGCCTCGTCGGCATTGCTTTTCGGGAGGATGAATGCACGCCGGGTTTCGCCTGACTGCGCGGCAGGCTGCGCGCCGCTGCGCCAGATCGCAAACGTCATCGCCAGCGCCCCGCGTACCGGACGCAACTGGCCGGACAGCGACAGCTCGCCGGCGAATTCGTACCGGTCCAGCTCGCCCGAGGGTATTTGCCCGGAGGCCGCCAGGATGCCCAGGGCGATCGGCAGGTCGAAGCGGCCCGACTCCTTCGGCAAATCCGCCGGGGCCAGGTTGATGGTAATGCGCCGCGAGGGGATCTCGAAACCGACATTCTGCAGCGCCGCGCGCACCCGGTCTTTCGCTTCGCGCACCTCGGCGTCCGGCAGGCCGACGATTGTCATGCTGGGCAAGCCATTGGCGAGGTGCACTTCGACGCTGACGGCCGGGGCTTCCATGCCGGCGAGTGCACGGCTTCGTAACACGGCGAGACTCATGGGACCCCTGACGAGTGCTGGACCAGCCAGATGGTGCGCCGCTGCGGGTGCGCGTCATTGAGCGCTGCCAATCGTGCGCAAAACCGGAGTGTCCGGCCCACCCGCCGTGATTGTTTGTGAGCATTCGCTCTACGGAATAGCACGCATCTTCCCGCATTTCGCCGCACTGCCGCCGTCATGGCATTTCACCTGTCGTTTTTTGGTGTCCCTATTTGAAGATTCCATTTCAGTATTGACTTGCGGCAAGCCGAGCGTCATTGTTCAAGATCAAATTAGGAAATTGCAACAAACAGCGCCAGCCTGGCCGTCATGCGGATTGGCGCCGTTTCGTGGCTCATGGTGAATGAACGGTCGGATGAATCGTTTTTCTTCGCACATATAAATATACTGGGATATAAAAACGTGAAAGTACTCGTTGCGTTGATGGTAAGTGCCGGCGTCCTGTCGCCGGTTTTCGCTGCGGCTCCTGCGGCGGCGAAGCCTGTCCAGGCCAAGTCCGCCGTCCAGCACGGTCCGGCCAGGGTCGCCTCGGTGGAAGGCATCACGGAATACCGCCTGGCGAACGGCCTGCGCGTGCTGCTCTTCCCGGATGCGTCCAAGCCGACGATGACGACGAATATGGTCTACATGGTCGGTTCGCGCCACGAGAACTACGGCGAGACCGGCATGGCGCACCTGCTGGAACACCTGCTGTTCAAGCCGACCGCCAACTTCGGCGTCAAGAAAGGCACCCAGAGCCCGGTTGAAGTGCTCAACGGACTCGGCGCCGACTTCAACGGCACGACCTATTACGACCGCACCAATTATTACGCGACCTTCCCGGCGAACGAAGCGAACTTGCGCACCATGCTGGCGCTCGAAGCGGACCGCATGATCAATGCCCCGGTTTCCCAGGACGACCTGTGGAATACGAAGACCAACAAGGGCGAGATGACGGTCGTGCGCAACGAATTCGAGATCGGCGAGAGCAACCCGATCCGTGTCACGCTGCAGCGCCTGCAGGCGGTCGCCTACGACTGGCACAACTACGGCAAGTCGACCATCGGCGCACGTTCCGACATCGAACAGGTGAACATCCCGCGCCTGCGCGCTTTCTACAAGCAGTACTACCAGCCGGACAACGCGGTCCTGATCGTCGCCGGCCGCTTCGACGAAGCCAAAGTGCTGGCGCAGGTGAACACCCTGTTCGGCAAGATTCCGAAACCATCGCGGGTGATCCAGCCGACCTACACGCTTGAACCGACCCAGGACGGCGAGCGTTCCGTCGTGGTGCGCCGTTCCGGCGGTACCCAGTTCGTCGGCGCCGGCTACCACATCGCGCCGAGCGGGCACCCGGATGCCGCCGCGCTCCAGGTACTGGCCCGCGTGCTGACCGACGCGCCATCGGGCCGCCTGCACAAGGCATTGGTGGAAACCAAGCTGGCGGCCGCCGTCAATGGCATGGCAGCCAGCAACCTCGAGCCTGGCTACCGCGTCTTTGGCGCGGTGGTGCCGAAGGGCCAGCCGCTGGCACCGGTCCAGGACACGATGCTCAAGGTGCTGGAAGACCTGAAGTCCCATCCGGTGACCGAAGAAGAGGTGGCACGCGCGCGGCAAGTCATCGCCAAGAACATCGAACTGGCGATGAACGACAGCGCCAGCCTGACGATCGGCCTGACCGAAGCCATGGCGGCAGGTGACTGGCGCCTGTTCTTCGTGAACCGCGACCAGGTCGAAAAGATCGACGCCAAAGCCGTGCAGGCGGCCGCCGAGAAGTACCTCAAGGCGTCCAACCGAACCCTTGCCGTGTTTGTCCCGACCGATGCCGCCGACCGCACCGTTGTGCCTGGCGTGATCGACGTCGCCGCCATGGTCAAGGACTACAAGGGCCGGGCGGTGGTGGCGCAGGGAGAGGTATTCGACCCGAGCCCTGCCAACATCGAAGGGCGTACCCAGCGCTTCAAGCTGGCCAACGGCCTGAAGGGCGCACTGTTGCCGAAGAAAACCAAGGGTAACCTGGTCACCGCCACGATCCGCCTGCGCTTCGGTACCGAAGAAGCGCTGCGTAACAAGGCGATCACCGGCAACTTCGCGGCAGGCCTGCTGAGTTATGGCACCCAGGAGAAATCGCGCCAGCAACTGAAGGACATGTTCGACAAGCTCAAGGCCCAGACCCGCATTACCGGCGGCGCCGAATCGCTCACCGCGTCGGTGACGACCACGCGCGAGAACCTGCCGGCCGTGATGGACCTGGTTGCCGAGGTGCTCAAGAAGCCGGCGTTCGCGCCGACCGAGTTTGGCGAGTTCCAGCGCGCGAACGTGAATGCGACGGAGCAGGCGATTCCGGAACCGAATCCGCAGGCCGGCGTGGCGATGCGCCGCCTGCTCGACACGACCCCGGCAGGCCACGTCAAGCACGTGTTGACGCTCCAGGAGCAACTGGCGGCCCAGAAGGCGACGACCGTGGAAGACGTCAAGGCCTTCCACGCCGCCTTCTACGGCGCCAGCAACGCCACCTTCGCCGCGGTCGGCGACTTCGATCCGGCAACGCTCAAGACACAGGTCGAGCGCCTGTACGGCAACTGGAACGCCCAGCAGAAGTATGTGCGTGTGCCGGCCACGGTCAAGGCCGTCGCGGGCCAGAAAGTGGCGCTCGAAACGCCGGACAAGGCCAGCAGCATGTTGTTCGCGGTGTATCCGCTGCCATTGAAGGACGACGCGAAAGCCTATCCGGCGCTGGTGATGGCGAACTATATGCTCGGTGGCGGCGCGCTGCGTTCGCGCCTGGCGGACCGCATTCGCCAGAAGGAAGGCCTGTCCTACGGCGTCGGCTCGCAGCTGAGCGTCCCGATGCATGATCCTGCCGGGACCTGGCTGGCGTATGCGATGAGCGCTCCCCAGAACACGGCGAAAGTGGAAGCCGTGCTGCGCGAGGAACTCCAGCGCGCCGTGACCGAGGGCTTTACGGAAGCGGAACTGCTCGAGGCGAAGAAGGGCTGGCTGCAGGGCGAAGAAGTATCGCGCACCTCCGACGAGGGGCTCGCCGGCGCCTTGTCCGAGTACCTGTCGCTGGACCGGACGATGAGCTTCGATGCCGCGGTCGAAGACCAGGTGCGCAAGCTGACGCTGGCGCAGGTGAACGGAGCGATGCGCGAGTTCATCAAGCCGGCCGACATCTCGATCGTGACGGCGGGTGACTTCGCAAAGGCAAGCAAGGAAGTCGGGGGCGGCGCCAAGTAACACGGCGGCGCATGCCTCCCAGATAAACGCCCCGGGTCCGGTTCACGGCCCGGGGCGTTTTTTCATGCCTTGCCGGCCGGCAGACCAGCGCGCAGTATTGCCTGCAATTCGGGGAAGGGTCATGGCACGCTCGCTTGAAGCTCATTGATCTGGTGATTGGTCCGATGCATCCTGCGCAAACGCCTGCCCGGCCAGGTCCAGCAGATGCTCCCTGATCCCAACCGGCCACGGCGCGACGAGTTCCGCCAGCCGACCGGCGTCGCCCGCGAACAGCGCCCGCGACGCTTCTTCGAATCCCGGAAAATCCCCCGCCAGTTCGTGCATGAAGCGGTAGGCCGAGTCGCGCGCCTCGCGCCTGGTGTCGGCGCCACGTGCATCGCGCGAGGCGTGTTCGACCAGTTTGCGCAGCGCCACCGAGGCGCCGCCCGGCTGCGACGACAACCAGTCCCAATGGCGCGGCAGCAAGGTCACTTCGCGGGCAAGCACGCCCAGCTTCGGGCGGCCGGCAGTGCGCACCGGTGCGCGCGGCACCCGTTGCAGTACTTCTTCTTCGGTTCCCGTGAAATTGATGTCGACCGGACGGCTGGTCGCCAGGTCGAGGATCGCGACCGAACGATCCGTGCCCTGGTCGAGCGCCGCCTTGGCGGCCTTGACGACGTCGATCAGCGGTCCTTTGGCCAGGAGCTCGGTTCCGGCAAAGGCGATGCAATGGGTCGGCAGCATGGCGGTTTCCTCTCAAGGGTTGGCGCCGCTCGCGAAATCGAGCGCACCGGAGGATATTACCCGGGTAAAAACGCGAGCGCAATAACATCCGGGTGATATGTGGCGCAAACGCAAACGCAAGCGTGAGACGCAAGCGTGAGACGCAAGCGTGAGACGCAAACATGAGACGCAAGCGCTATTTGTCGAGCAATGCCCCCACCTTGTCGGTCACGTCGATGGCTGGCCGATGCCAGATCGTTTGCGTCAGCACCAGGTCCACGCCGAGCTGGCTGGGCAGCGCCACTACGATGTGGTGGATCCGCCTGGCGAGGACGTCCCGTTCGGCTGCATTGCGTTCTGCAAAGTCCTCACCTATCTGCGCCTGGGTGCGCCGCACCTCGCGTTCGAGTTCGCCGGCTGCGCGCTCGCGCAGCAGGTACTCGCGGTCGTTCAGGCCTGGCGCATCCCTGGCGAGTTTGTCCGACATCTCGCGCAGTTGGCGCAACTGGGCCTGGACCCGCTGGCGGCGTGGGGCGAATTCCCTGTCGATCTGCGCGGCCGCCGCGCGCGCACTGGCTGAATCGACGAGCAGGCGCTCGACGTTGACGACCGCGAACCGTACCTCGGCTGCCATTGCGCTGGCTGGGGGCACCAACAGCCCCAGCGCCAGGCAAAGGGTTGCCACGGACTTCGGCCAGGAGGAGGTGCAAGGGGAGGCGGGCAGCGTGGCGAGTCTGGTCGGGCAATGAAACGGCATCATGTGCGGTCTTTCAGGGAAGAGTCTGGCGGAAGCGCCGTCCAGATGACGGCCGCAGCGTCGTCGGCGTTTTTCACCGCCGCGCTTGTCATCCCGATCCTGTCGCCGGCGCTGCGCGCCACCTCGAACTGGCGCAGGTCGCGCATCAGCGGTTCGGTCCTCATTCGCGTCGTGATGGAGTGCCGTATTTGCACGATGTTATCACCGCAATGGCACCGTGGATCGTGTGGGTTGCCCCATAAGCTGCAAGCCACGAGCTGCCAAATCAAATACTTAGAGATCGACTTGCACCATAAGCTGCAAGCGATGCTACGCATAAGCTGCAATTTTCCACCATGGTTGAACCATAAGCTGCAATTTCCTGCGCGCAGCAACTACAAACGATGCTACGCATAAGCTGCAAGTTTCCGCCACGGTTGACCATAAGCTGCAATTTCCTGCGGCGCTTAAATTGCACCTGAAGCTTCTCAGCCGACGGAGCGTTAGGTTATACGTCCGACGCACGGGTTTATTCGCAGCAGGTAACTATGGTGAAACAGTTCGGCCCGCCATCGACAGGCGGCAACCGTGAGATGTTCATCACAGGAAATGATGACATATCGTCCAGACGAAGGTGCGACCTCTTGCCTCATGTACGTGAGGACATTTTTCTAGTCCCAGCCATACTAACCGCGAAAATTTCGATAGGCGTACAAGCTAGAGTCGGGTCGCTCTTAATCAAACGTCAGTAAGGTAATTTTGAAGCCATTTTCCTGTCGTAGAGTCTGTTCATAAAGCGACGTAACTTGGTCGGACTTAGAACACTCACGTATCTGTTTAGTTTCGTGCGATCATATCCCTCTCCGTAGCTGGCCTGTGTTTCGTGCAAGGGCTGCGCTCGGCGAGTTGATTGCTGGGTTCAGCAGTCCCGGCACTCAACCACAGCAGGAGCAGTTGGCAGCATGAGTTCACGCATTCACCCGCAAGCCC